>JAITJK010000186.1 GCA_031278935.1 Spirochaetaceae bacterium
GTCCCGGATGATATGCACGTTGGCGCTTCGTTTGACCGTCCCAGTCAAGACGTAACAGCCCGCAATGGTGCCGAACTTCGGGGTTTTGAACGTATCCCGTACCTCCACCGTGGCAATGACCTCCTCCTTGGTTTCCGGTTTGAGCATCCCTTCCATGGCTTGTTGGATTTCCTCCACCGCCTTGTAGATGACGTTGTACTTGCGAATGTCCACCTTTTCCTGGTCCGCCAGAAGTTTAGCCTTGGGAACGGGCCGTACGTTAAAGCCGAGGATGATAGCGTTGGACGCAATGGCCAGGTCCACATCCCCTTCATTGATGGCTCCGGGCAGGGCCTGAATCACATTGAGCCGGATTTCCTTGGTGGAAAGTTTTTCCAGGCTTGTGCGTAGAGCTTCTGCGGAACCTTGTACGTCCGCCTTGATGATTACCTTGAGTTCCTGAATCGCGCCGTCACTGATAGTATCGTAGAGATTGTCCAAAGTGATCTTCTTAACGTTCTTGGCATCTTCAAAACGTTTGAGCTCCTGCCGTTTGCCTGAAATGCTTCGAGCTTGCTTTTCGTCTTCCACCACTTGCAGAGGGTCCCCCGCATTGGGAATACCTTCAAAACCAAGCACTTCTATGGGCATGGAAGGGGTCGCCACCTCAACCTTTTCGCCCTTATCATTAAAGAGGGCCCGTACCTTCCCCGGCCAAATTCCTGCCACAAAGGAATCACCGATTTTCAACGTGCCTTTTTCGACCATGACTGTGGCCACAATCCCTCGGCCATGGTCAATACGGGATTCCAGAATCTTGCCTTCTGCCGCCCGGTTGTAATTGGCCTTAAGGTCTAGGATTTCTGCTTCCAGCAGGATGGAATCAATGAGCTTATCAATCCCTTCTTTTCGCAGGGCGGAAACTTCCACAAACATGGTCTGCCCCCCCCACTCCTCGGGCTGTAAGCCCAATTCAGAAAGCTGCGTTTTGACCCGGTCCACATTAGCCTCGGGTTTGTCGATTTTATTGATCGCCACAAGAATAGGAACCTCCGCTTCTTTGGCGTGGTTAAGGGCTTCCACGGTTTGCGGCATGACCCCATCATCTGCGGCAACTACCAGCACCACCAGGTCCGTTACCTGAGCGCCCCGGGCCCGCATACGGGTAAAGGCCTCGTGCCCCGGGGTGTCCAGGAACGTGATGCGGCCATGCAAGGTGTCCACGGTATACGCGCCGATATGCTGGGTAATACCGCCGAATTCCCCGGAAACCACATCCGCCCGACGAATGGCGTCCAAGAGCTTGGTCTTGCCGTGATCCACGTGCCCCATAACGGTAACCACCGGCGGCCGGGGATCCATGGAAAGTTCGTCATCCACCTCGGTTTCGATTAAAGTCTCATCATAGAGGCTGATGATCCGTACATCCGCCCCGAATTCCGCAGCCAAAAGGGTCGCGGTTTCCGCATCGATCTGCTGGTTGATAGTAACCAGCATCCCCATGCTCATAAGTTTCTGAATCAAATCCGAAGCCTTAAGGTTCATCTTCCGGGCCAGTTCAGAAACCGATACCACTTCCATAATATCAATGGATTTGGGCACTGGATTCACCGTATGGGAGATCTTCTTTTTGGTCTGGAGAAGTTTTTCCTCCATTTCCAATTCTTTTTCCCGGCGGGTATACAGGGGTTTCTTGGATTTAAAGGTTTTTTTAACGGGCCCCTTATTTTCCATGACCGACGGATTCTGAGAAGAGGTTCCCGCCCCGGGGCGAGGCGGCCCCCCTAAGCGGGGCATCCCCGGCCGGGGACCAAACCCGCCAGGCCGAGGGGCGCCCCCCATGGGTGAACCAGGCCTGCCGGGCGTCCGGGGTCGCGGACCACCGGACGCTCTCCCATTGGGACGGGGGCCCCCGGGAGCGCCGAAGCGGTTATGGGGCTGGCCGCCTTCGGGGCGCGGTCCCATGGGCTTCCCACCCAGCCTGCCTGATTGGCCCGGCAAATTGGGACGGACCGTAGCTGGGCCGGAACGGTTTTGGGTATCTTCCCGGGGGTACCGGGGGCCCACCAGTTTCCCTCCCACCCGGCCTGCCGCCGCGGCAGGCCGCTGCGTAACCGGGAACGAACTGACCATAGTGTGGGGCGCAGCAGGCCGATCCGGTTGGGGAGCACCTGCTGGGGAAGCCGTTCCCTTCCCGCTTCCCGGGGCCTGAGCGCTTTCTTCCGAGACGGCAGGGCTTATGGCTACAGAGGCTGGGTCCTTTTCCCGGCCCGGCTTAGGAGCTTCTTGGGGGGGAGGGGTATTTTTTGACCCATCCTGCGCCCCTTCCCGGGCAACAACCACCTTGACTTGGGGTTTTTTAGTCACCGGAGCCGGTCCTGCTTGAGGAACCGAAGGAGCCGGGGCTTTCTTCTTGACGACCACCTTTTTGCGGCCCGAAGTAAAGGTAGGTTTTACCTCTCCATCTGAAGATTCAGGCTCATTCAACACCCGTTTAATGAGTTCTGCCTTTGGTTTCTGGGTATTCGTTAATTCCTCAGCCATAATCCACCTTAATTTTACTATCCGATTCTTGAGGAACTGGGCGAAAATACCTGCTGGGCAACCTATTTTCACCCTCTTCCGCACTAAAACCGTTTATTCATCTTCATATTCAAAGCTTAACTCAATGCCGCAATTGGGACAACTGGTTACGTCCGCAGTTATCTGAGCGCCGCATTCAGGACATTCATAGATTTCAAGTTCTGGGGAAATCTCTTCGCCCAGAAACTGCTCATCCTTCCCGTCTTTGCCCGCCTCACCCAAGGCCTCTTCGCCCAGGGGGCCGTTCTCGTCTTCTTCGATAATTTCCACATTCTCGTCGATTAACGCATGTAAGGCTTCAAGCTGTTCCGCCGTAATAGCCTTGAGTTCCAATAGTTCTTCTGGGGAAAGGGAAAGAAAATCTTCGATAAATTCGATGCCCTTTTCTTGTAGGGCCTGCACCACCAGGGGGTCCACGTCGGGAAGGTCGGAAATCCGGGAAAACTCCTCTGTATCGCCGAACAGCTGCGACACCGCCCGCCGGGATTCTGCAGCAATATCCATTTCCTCAAACTGGGCGTCAGTTTTCACATCGATGTTCCAGTCTACCAGTCGGTTGGCCAACCGCACATTTAGCCCCTGCTTACCGATGGCCAGGGAGAGCTGGGACTCATTCACCACGGCCAGGGCCTGATGTTTCCCCTCATCCAGGATGATCACGTCCCGGACTTCTGCCGGGGAAAGGGCGTTCTTGATGAAGCGCCGGGGATCCGGATCGTACTTGAGAATATCGATCTTTTCCCCTTCCAGTTCTTTGATGATCGCCTGAATCCGCACCCCTTTAAGGCCCACACAGGCCCCTACGGGGTCTACATCGTCCCGATTGGAATAGACCGCTATCTTAGTCCGGTACCCAGGTTCCCGGACGAGTTTATGGATTTCTACCGTTTTATCGTAAATTTCCGGCACTTCCAGCTCAAAAATCGCTCGGACAAAATCCCCGTGGGTCCGGGAGAGAACCACTTGAAGTCCTGCAGTGGTCTTGTTTACCTCGGTAATCAGGGCTTTGATCCGGTCATTGACATGGTAGGATTCCCGGGGGGACTGATGCTTTCTGGGGAGAATCCCCTCCAGTTTCCCCAGGTCCACATAAATAGTGCCGTTTCGTTCCCGCTGATAATACCCGATGATGATTTCTCCCACTTTGTTCTTATATTCGGAATACAGGCCTTCTTTTTGGATGTCCCGGATGGATTGATGGGCGGTCTGTTTCGCGGTCTGCACTGAGATACGGTCAAACTCTTTGCGGAGGTCTACTTCAACACGGATTTCATCTCCTATATCCACCTCGGGGAGCAAAACCTGGGCTTCTTCCAGATCAATCTCTGAAAGGGGATCGTACACCCCGTCAACCACTTTCTTTTTCGCCCATACCGAGACTTCCCGTCCCTCGTTTATCCGAATCTCGACGTTTTCCGCATTCCCATACCGCTTTTTATAAGCCGCAAGGATGGTATTTTCGATGGTCTTGAGTATGAGTTCTTCCGACATACCCCGGTCTCGAATAAGCTGGTGGATTGCTTCCGATATATCTATGGCCACAAGCCTACACCTCCTGTGAATAATCTAGTTTTGCCTTAGCGATATCCTCATATATGAGCTCGATCATGCCCTCTTTCCCGTGGAGCATGAGATGGGTCTCATCCGCCGCAGTAAGAATGCCTGCAGACCAATCGGAAATATCCCGTCTATAGCATTTGACGCCCCGTCCAATATAGTGTACCAATTCGGCTCCATCCTTAATAAGCCGGTCGATCCCAGGAGAAGACACTTCCACCGAAAGCTCTTGACCGGGAAAGGCCAATTCCAGCCGCGGCAGTACGGCGCGATGGACCTGGGAACAATCATCCACACCGATGGTCCCGGCCTTGTAGATCACCGCCCTAACCTGGACGCTTCCCCTGTGACGGGACGCAGAAAGCTCCACCAAGGCCATACCCAGGCCTTGCACCACAGGTTTAATCATGTCGAATAAAGGGTCTCCATCCTTGGGCGTGAAACGCACCGGATCATCTCCTTCGCAGCCGTCGATCCATAACCCATAAAAAAAAGGTCGCCGAACGACCCTTTTTATAATTATGAATCTATTCATTGATCTTCGACTACTCATCAACCATAGCCTGCCGGTACTATTTTGTCAATATACTAGACCGGGTCTCCGGGGGTATAGTATGGTGAAGGTATGGATTGCGCTATCATAGGATATAATCCCCTCAAGGCGTGGATGAAAACGGCGGATACGGTTGCTTCGTTGGAGGAATTGGTCGCCAGCCGGAATACCGGGGAACTTACCTGGATACATATTAACGCCCTTACGGACCCCAAAGACCTGCACCCGGTGGCCGAGGCTTTTAAGATCCACGCCTTAACCATAGAAGATATCCTGGATCGAGAACAGCGGTCTAAGGCCGAGGAATTTGCCGACTATCTTTTCATCACCTTGAAGACCATTATCCGGCATGAAGAGGAAATCGCCTTTGAGCAGAT
>JAITJK010000205.1 GCA_031278935.1 Spirochaetaceae bacterium
GCCAGCCGCCAGCCGCCAGCCGCCAGCCGCCAGCCGCCAGACAATTATACGCGGGGATTTGGTTTTGTCAAGTACATAAGCACCCATTTTTCGCTTTTTTTACCCTTTTTCACCAAAAATTTTATCTTCGTATACACTACTATACCCCCACCGGACCGCCTGCCACCATTGGTCGATGTATTGGGGTCTGAGTCGCGGGGATAACGAGTCCCCAAGTACGCGGACCGTCGCGGAATTTAAACCCCTTGGGGGGTTAAGGAGTATACCGTATGAAAAAGGTAAAAGCAAACGTCTGCTTCGTGCAGGTCGGGTTATTGTTGGCAGCCCTTCTGGCTTTGGGGGCGTGCAGCGATGAGGGCTGGTTCCATCCAGGAGAAGAAACCACCGTACCGGAGATCGGGCAAAAGGAAGAGGACCTGGTATCCGTGCGGGTTGTTGCGGGAAGCGGGAGTAGGTCCGTGACCACAGGCATGGAACAGTATCTGGTGAATAAGTACGAGGTCATATTTCGTGGAAATAGTAAGTACTACCGGACTGTAAGCTTTGCTCCTGAGGGGATTATAACCACAGAGCTTCCGGCGGGCAAATATAAGGTGATGCTCCTTGCGGGTCTTGATAATGGTACGCTTTTGGGGGCGGCCGCTTCTCCGAATCAGGAGGAGATTGTTGCGGGTGTATCCAAGGTGATTAAGCTAACACTATCGCCCACCTATTTTCAGTGGGACCTAACTGGGCAAGGGACCAATCACTTCAATTTCACGGTGGATGTTGGTAATAATTCATTCGTGGCGTGTGCTGAAGAACGGTATATTAACCTACCGACAATTGGGGATTCAACCAAATTCAAGATGAGCATTAGTAGCTCGCCGTTAACGAACTTAACAAAATGGAATATCATAGACACAGGCGATAAGGTTACCCTTGCAAAGGTTACGGCAGAACTTAGACCATGGCTTACCTATGCCAACGGGGAAGATGTTGGAAACCAGGCTGGGTTTGCTACTATACCGATTCTGAAGCTTGAAGGGGAAGATTTGACGATGGATCCGACGAACAACAGCACGATTGATTCCTCCGCCATCGACCTGCAGAGTCTAAAGGGAATAGATAGCTACGGAGTCCTGATATTTGAAATGCAGTATTATGCCTTTGGCGTACAGAAATCAGGCGGAGACCTTTGGTATATTAGGAATGGGGTTGACCGTACTATCGATGATTCCCAGTCCCCTATAGGGGGGAATAAATTTCTGGTTAAGATTGGCTCCCCCAAGAATGCCTATGTTGTTGTAGAGCAGCAGCCGTGAAAATACTGATGGAGAGAGCGCCACGGTGATTCTTGACGAAAAAAGTTTGTGCAAAGGGGGTCGGGCCTTCCGGGGTCTGACCCCTTTTTGTGTCCTGCGGGGTTCACCGGGGCGCCCAAAACTAGTGCAATTCCCCTGAAAGCGGTACATTAGTACATAAGGAGAACCTATGATAGAAGATACAATCCGAGAGCCGCGACGGGACCTATCCTTTCAAGATGTTTGGGCCGCGTTGATGGAACTAAGAGAATCCCAGAAAGAAACCGACCGGCAATTAAAAGAAACTAGCCGGGAAGTGGAAAGAATAAGTCAAGAGGTAGAAAAGACCAGTCGGATAGTGCGGGAACTCTCAACGGAGGTGGGGGGGATCAGCAACCGCCTGGGAGAAGTGGCTCAGTGCTTCTTCGGCTCTGACTTGTGGCGACACTTTGAGGGCTTTGATTACGAGTTCCAGCGGCTCTATCCCTATCTGCCCTTGTTCAACGAGAAGAACGAACCCATGGGCGACATAGACATAACCTTGCTTAACGGTGAATACGTGATGGCCATAGAGGTAAAGACTCGTGTAAAGAAAAAGAATGTGGAATACCATGCCAAGCGGTTGGAACAGATAAAGCAGTATCCGCCGGACCAATACCAGGGGAAGCTGCTGCTGGGTGGTATGGCAGGACTTATGATAGACCGTGATGCGAAAGACCTGGCGGACGAGTTGGGCATATATATAATCGAACAGTCCGGGGACGCGGTACGCCTTGCGCTGCGTCCGGAATGGTTTAAGGCTCGGGTATGGTAAGTCCTGGAGCCACCTACCGTGGAGGTGTATTGAGGGGCTGTAGGGTAAGGAACAGGACGTACGTCTCTGCGTTCCTATGGCAGGTGGGGAGGCGCGCCTCGTCCCCTAACCCCAACGGCCAGATGAAGGGCTATGTCTCCAGGGTAAATAGCTAAAGAATTGTTTTTTTTAACCGATTAGTTTAGTAAATAAAGGAGATTGAGGTGGCTTCATCTGGAAAACCACGGATTCTTGGCAAGATAATCGTACTCTTATTGCTCATTTTGGTTCTTGCCGGAGGTGGATTCGTGTGGTTCGATTACCTCAACGTGATCGATGCTAAGACCCTTTTATCCCCACTCTACCGCTTCATGGGTCGGGAGGGCCGCAGTAGCGGAACCCTGGCGGATGATGAATTCTTGTCCCTAGACGCGGAACGCCTTGCTATACGATTGGAAGCCTTAGAACTGCGGAGTCTGGAACTGGAAAAACAGGAGCAGGACATCCAAAGCCGGCGGGGTGAAATAGAACAAATGGCCCAGGCCCTGGAAGAGCGACAAAAAGCCTTAGATGAACGGGAAACCTCTTTCAACGCCCTAGTACAAGCCGTGGAAAATAAAAGTAACAATGTGGAACAGGTTGCCCGGTACTTAACCGGAATGCCTCCCCAGCAGGCGGTGGGTATCATTACCGAGATGGAAGATCAGGACGCTATCGACGTGTTCAGGAAGGCCGAAGAATTGGCCCAGATCGAGGGAACCGCCTCCATTGTCTCCTATTGGATGTCATTGTTGCCCGCTGACCGGGCAGCCACGTTACAGCGGAAGATGGTGGGCCGGCCCGTTACCATCAACTAATGGGATTCAGGCCCGAATAGGCGGATTTCAATTAGGTAACCATCAAACATGGTCGAAATTCCATAGGTTGCGGATAAAAATAGCATGAGGAGGCTGGGTGATGATGCAGGTATCTCCCCGGATGTACACGTCAGATGGTTCCCTTGAGGGAATGAGTAGAATGGACGAGGGTGGAGAAGCCTCAAGCCTTCGGCCTAAGCAGGGTCAGGGAAAAGCTTCTAAAGATAAGTTCAGTGTTTTTGCTCGATTGCTTGAGGGACTGGTTAAAAACAGCCCCGGCGGAGGCGGTGTATTGCCGCGGACCCCGGAGGAGGGTCAGAAGGTCGAGGTCGGCGATGAAGCGCAGGGCAATACCCGGAAGAAGAATCAGCGTAAAAAGCGCTCCCTTGCCGGCGTAGAGGGCGAGGAGGGAAAAAGTTCCCGTTCCGGTAAAGCCGCGCCGGCCCTAAGCCGGGGCTCGCAGCATACTCAGGATAGCGGAGGCGCCCTAGCCTTCTTGTCGGTCCAGGAGAACTTGAATCCTCGCAAGACAGGACTTCAGAAAAAGGATACCTCCTCCCTAGGGCAGGATCAGACAGATAAACCAAAACGTTTCGATGCCCCGCGTTCCCGGACCGAAGCTGGAGCCCCGGAGCTCTCGGTGCACTCCCAGGTCGGAGGATCCTCCAGGGAAACCGGCTCTCCTGAGACCAACTCCGCGCTCAAAGCCTCTAACGCGAGTGCCCCGGATGCTTCGGCGGCTGAAAAGACCGGTTCTTCCAAGGTAGGAACGGCGTGGACAAGTCCCAGCGCGGAGGAGCGGGGGAAGAGTGAGCTGGAGCTCTCGGTGAGGATGACCGGGACCCGGGAAGAACCGGGCGTTAAGGACCCCAAAAAGGAGGGAGAGGTCAAGGTTCGGGATAAACGCCGGGAACGGCTGGATATTCAGGACCTCCGTTCCCGAGAGGGGGCGGAAGTGGTTTCCTCGTCCCGGGTTCCGGGGGAAACCTCATCTGGGGAAGGGCTGAAGACTCTGGAATTTACGGTGGATCTCCAGACGGACACCCCTGACCGGGAAGTCCAGCCGCTTGCGCGGCAGGCCACGTTCGCAGGCAGTTTTGAGGACCTTCTTAGCCGGGAACTTTCCCAGCATCTTAATGGAGATATTGTTCGGCACGCCCAGGTGTTGTTGCGGGACGGGGGCCAGGGGACCATACGCCTTGCCCTGAGGCCGGAATCACTGGGAAATGTAAAGATACAACTTGAAATGGCCGAAAAGAAGATAACAGGGCACATCATCGTAGAAAGCAACGAAGCGCTTCGAGCCTTTGAACGGGAAATACATTCCCTGGAACAGGCCTTTAAGGATTCAGGTTTTGGAGAAACCAGCTTGGATACCGCCCTGGCTTCGGGGATGGATGGCCAAGGGGCAGACCCTCGGCAACGGAACGATGAATCGGGACCGTTTTTTTCAGAACGTCTTGCCCTGTCTACCTATGACACAGCCTCGGACAAGAACGGGGAAGGGGGATTAGGCTTCATGGCAGCCGGAAACGGCGGTGTATCGGGCCATATTCCTATCGATATGCTGGTATAAAGGGAGGATGCATGAGATGGAACTGCAAGCCGTACTAAGTTCACACGAAAAGGCGGAACGTGCCCAATGGGTGCAAGAACACAACAGCAAGATAAACCAGGGGAAGGAACCCCAACAGGCGCTGGGAAAAGATGATTTTCTTAAAATACTGATTACCCAGCTCTCCTATCAAGACCCCACCGCTCCGATGGAGGATAAAGAATTTATCGCCCAAATGGCTCAGTTCTCCACCCTGGATCAGATGACCAGCATGGCTACGGATTTTTCCCGCCTTGCGTCCTTGGTAGCCGGGACTGAAGCCACCAGCGCCTTGGGGAAATCCGTAGAAATCGCCCAAGGGGATTCGGTTATCCAGGGTACGGTCAAGGCGGTAACCCGTGGGGATAATCCTGAAGTGTTGGTACAGGGTTCCTATTATTCCTGGAACCAGGTTACTAAGGTATTTGAAGAATAGACTGCACAACCTTTAAGATTAGGGGAGTATATACGATATGATGCGATCATTGTTTGCCGGCGTATCTGGCCTGCAGAATCATCAAACGAGAATGGATGTGA
>JAITJK010000234.1 GCA_031278935.1 Spirochaetaceae bacterium
CGGGTCCGACTCCCGTTTCCCGCTTATTGGTTTCTTTACTATTTACGTTTTTATAATCCGTCAATTTTTGTAATCCCCCTTCGCCGAATCGCCGATACTCAAGGAAAAGGGGAGGTTATTTTCTATCATGGAAACAGAAGCGCAGATACGGATACTGCAAGAACAAAACGAGGTCTTGGAACGCCTAGCGGGAATCCACGAATCCCTGCGAAAGGCCGTTATGAATCGAGAATGGACGGATTTTGAAGCCTTGCTTGCTTCCTTGCACCAGTACAGCGATCACTTTGAAGCCTTGGAGGCGGAACGCTCACGTCTTATGGGAGATATTGCGACCGTTTACCGTTCCGTGGCCCGGCTTCCGGAAGAAGAACGCAGCCTCATAACCGGTATGTACCGGAACCTGAAACGCCAAATCTTGGCCATACGCATGGCTAATGAGTCTTTGGCAACCTATCTTAATGAAGCAAACATCATGGTAAAGAGCTTTCTCGAAGCCGCGTGTCCTGAACGCAAGACCCGGTTTTATTCCCGCTGGGGAACTCAGGTCGCCGCAGAGCCGCGCAGCATGATGGTAAATCATAGCCTCTAACCTGAAGTTTTGGTGGTTTTGAACCACTTTATAGGAGAATAGTGTCATGGCATCGACTTTTTTAGGTATAGAACTGGGGAAACGGGCGGTTTCCGCCCATGAGCAGGCCCTGAATACCACGGGACACAATCTGGCCAATGCTTCTACCGAAGGGTATTCCCGGCAGCGAGTGGAGTTTTCCGCCTTCTCGCCGATTTATATGCCCGGTTTGAACCGGGAAGAAACCCCAGGCCAGCTCGGTCAGGGTATGTCCGTGGAGCGGATAGAGCGCCTGCGAGACCAGGTTCTGGATAAACGGATCGTAGCCCAAGCCGGGGGCGAGGGTTACTGGGGAACCCGGGATCCCTACGTGCGTATGCTGGAACAAATCTATCTGGAGGTGGGGGACAATTCCGTTCGAGGCAAGATGGACGCCTTTTGGGACGCCTGGCAGGAACTGTCCTTGTATCCCACGGATACGGCGCCCCGGATTTCTGTGGTAGAGCGGGGTCAGACCCTCATTGACGGCATCCATGACCGCTACCAGTCCCTGAAGGGCCTGCAAAGCATGGTAGAAGAGGACATTCAGCTCACGGTAAGCCGGGTAAACGAACTATCCCGGCAGATCGCCGGTCTTAATAAGGATATTCAAAAGGTCCGCGCCCAGGGGGATAATCCCAATGATCTCTTGGACCGCCGGGATCTCTTGGTGGATAAGCTCTCGTCGATCGTTGATATTACCATAGACAATCGGGATCCGGACGAATACCTGGTGCATACTGCAGGGATGGTCCTGGTTCAGGGGCGTATAGGCCGACAATTTGTCCTAGAGGCTGGTTCCTCCACCACGGGTATGGAGACCGAGGCTTTTTCCCAGATTCACTGGGCGGACACGGGGGAGGAGATTCACTTCCGCGGCGGAAGTCTTGCAGCCCTGGTGGACCTCCGAGACCAGACGATCCAGTCGGAAATCCAAAGTCTAGATTCGATGACCATGAATTTTGTGGACTTGGTCAACGAAGTTCACCGGAGCGGTTACGGCGCAAACGGCCTTACGGGTCAAGACTTCTTCACGGAACACCACTTTGTTACCAATGTCAACGGCAATTACGACCGGGATGGAGACGGCGCCTATGATTCAAGCTATGTGTTCCGCATCACCGGAGCCAACCCGCTGGAAAGCCAGGCCCAGGTGGGTTTGAGCGGGACCATCACCCTGGCATCGGGGGACGGGGAAACCCAGGTATCCTATTACCCCACCGATACGGTGGCGGACATTATCAGTCGGATCAACAATTCCGGGGCGGAAGTAGTGGCCCGTTTGAACCGTGAAGGCCGGCTCTCCCTCAAGGGAACTCCTGCGGAAGGGGCGGATAATCCGGACTTTGTAATCCGGCATATTGAAGATTCAGGCCGCTTCCTGGAAGGGTATGCGGGGCTTTTAAACCGCTCCGGCCCTGAGGGGGCTTACGACTGGGCGCGTCCCGATGCGGTCGCGGCCCTGAGGGTGAGTACGGTGGACGTTTCCACAGCTCCAGTAGCCCATCCCTCTGGGTGGATCGAGGTAAATCCAGCCCTGGTCAAGGAACCGGCCTCAGTAGCTGCGGGTCTGGGGGAGAACGGCAAAGCGGCTCAGCCGGGGAACGGGGATGCGGCCTTAGCTATCGCCGCCATCAGAAACACCCAGGTTATGGTGGGCCAGCTAGGGACTTTTGACGACTACTTTGCCGATGCCGTGGGACGGATCGGCCTGTTAGGAGAACAGAGCAACCGGGCTCTGGAGACCCAGAACCTGGTGATGAAGCAGCTAAAGGATATGCGCGAGTCCGTTTCCGGGGTCAATATGGATGAGGAACTTTCTAACATGATCAAGTACCAGCACGGCTACGCGGCGGCGGCCCGGTTTATCACTACCATGAATTCCCTGCTGGATACCCTGATTAACCGGATGGGCGTATAGCCCTGGGACGCCGGTACGGCCCAGTTAAGGAAGCGTAATAAAGGAGTTTAGGATGCACAGAATTTCTACGGATATGCCGAACAATACCATGCAATTCCACCTCAGGCGGCAGGAAGAACGGTTGTCCAGCCTTCAGGCGAAGATTGGGGGTCAAACTCGGCTCAATGCCCTGCGGGACGACCCCTTGGCCGCCTCTCACGCGGTGCGTTATGAGTCGTACCTGTCCCGGCTAGAACGGTTTGAGAAGAACACCCTCTACGCCCGGGATCACTTGAATTATACCGATACCTATTTGCGCCAGGCCACGGACGTAACCCAGCGGATTCGGGAGATCGCGGTGCAAGGCGCCAACGGCACCTACGCCCAGGAGGATCTGCGCTACATGGCGGTGGAGGTGAATGAACTGCTTAAAGAGCTGGTTTCCCTCTCTAACGCCGTGGGGCCCGACGGGCGGCAGATCTTTGCCGGGGACAAGTCCTTTACCGAGCCCTTTCGCATGATCGAAGGTACCGTCCAGGGAGGCCGAGAAACTATGGTGGTGGGGGTCGAATACCGAGGCGCTGGGGCGTCCCGGAAAACCGAAATCACTGATGGAACCTATGCAGCCCTGGATATTGGAGGGGGTGAAGCCTTTTGGGCGGAGAAGATGCAGATTTTTTCTGCGGTCAATGCCGCGGAGTACCGGGTAACCACTCCTGGCGCTTTCTATGTGGATGGAGAAGCGATTACTCTGCATCCGGGGGATACGGTTCAGGCCATTGTAGCCAAGATAAACGACTCCGCCGCAGCGGTCAAAGCCTATGTGGACCCGGAAACCCAGGGACTTGCCTTGGAGGGTACCAGCGCCCACCTCATTCGCCTGGAAGACCGGGAGGATTCCAAGGTGCTACAGGATTTAGGGATCATCGTGGCCAACGCGGATCCCGGTGCGCCGAACTGGAACCCCACGGCCCGGGTTTCAGGAGGCTCGGTGTTTGACATGGTCCTTCGTCTGCGGGACAGCCTCTACCGGGGGGACGTGGATTTCATTGGTAGTCAAGGTGTGGGGGGTATAGACTTGGCCTTAAACAACCTGCAAAGCCGCCTTGCGGACATCGGCAGCCGGGGGGAACGGGCGGAGATGACCTGGAAGCGACTCAACGAAGAGATACCCCAGGTTACCGCTGCCTTGAGCCGGGAATCCTCCCTGGACTTTGCCACCGCTGCTACGGACTTGGCCATGATGGAATTCGCCCATAAGGCCGCGCTCCAGACTGCCGCCAAAGTGGTGCCTCCCACTTTGCTGGACTTCCTACGCTAGGACTAGGCCGTTTCAGTGCAGGTAGCAACTAAGGCTTACGGTCTTATTGAAGTGGACCCGAGTCAAGAGATACGTTTTTCCCAGGGACTTTTGGGTTTTGCCCCCTATAAACGGTATGTACTCTTAGATGCGGAACGGCCGCCCTTTTACTGGCTTCAATCGGTGGATGAGGTATGTATCGCCTTCATCGTGATCAGCCCTTTTCTGTTCAGGCCCGACTATGAATTGACCATCAACAATGAAGAGCTCTTGGAAATTGGCCTGTCGGATCCCCATAAGGCCCTGGTTTTTTCCATCCTGACCATCCCCCAGGGGGGGGGGATGACCGCCAATCTCCAGGGCCCTTTGGTGATTAACCGGGATACTCGGCTGGGTATGCAGGCGGTTCTGTCGGATCCCCGATGGAACATTAAGCATGACGTCATGGCGGAGCTGCAAGCCGAGAGAACGAAGAGGGACCAGCCATGCTGATCCTATCCCGGAAGGTCAACGAAAAGATTATGATTGGGGAGGATATTTGCATATCCATCATAGAAATCCAGGGGGATCATATCCGCCTGGGGGTGGACGCTCCAAAGACGATAAAAGTGTATCGTCAGGAAGTATTTGACGCTATTAAATCGGAAAACAAGGCCGCATCTCAATCAATACCCATATTTCCTGAATTGACCTTCGACACCCCTCTAGAGCCGGCTTCAGGGCCCGGGATTTAGCGCCGCAAGAAAAAAATCCCAGAGCCGATCGTGAAATGGGGGCGCTGCGGTGAAACGCCGCAGCGTTGTGGGCAAGGTGGGGTCCGCAAAGCCCAGGGCATAGGCGTGTAAGCGAATGCCCCCTGACGGGTCGCTGCGCCGGGCACCGTACTTGAGGTCCCCCTTTATGTGCAGTCCGAGCCTGGCTAACTGGGCGCGGATTTGGTGATGCCGTCCGGTGATGAGGTCTATTTCCATGAATAGGTAACGATCCCCATACCCGATAATCCGATAGCCCAGCAGGGCTTGCTTGCGTCCCGGTCCCGGTTCATCATAGGCGATGCTCTTATTCCGTTTCCCGTCGGTTTTAATCCAATGATGGAGCTCTCCGGTCTCAGGCGGCAGGAGGCCGGGAGCGGGTTTTTCCAGGATGGCCCAGTACCGTTTTTCACACTTCCCCTGGGCAAACTGGGCGTTCAATGTGGCCAGAGCCTTGGGCGTACGGGCAAAAAGGCAACACCCGGAAACCGGAACATCCAGCCGGTGTACCGCAGTGGGGAGAAAGGCGCCCTTTTTCCCGCTCCCTGCAAGGTGCTCCCTAAGAAGCTCAGGCAGGTTCCGCATCCCCAGTTGCGGGCTTTGCACTGCTTCCCCAGGACTTTTGTTTATCACCACCCAAGCGCGGTCCACATACAGCAGTCGCCCGGGGTCCAGAGGTGCGTCTTCTTTATGTTCGCTCATAAGCCCTCCCTAGGTCCCTTCTTCAATGAGGCCGTAACGAAATTTCTGCGTGAGGATCCGTTCCACCGCTTGGCGCAGCCGTTCCCGGGGCAGATGGCCCTCATGTAGGGCCGTGAGAATCGCTCGGTGAACGCTCCACAGGTTCCGGGGCCAGGTCATCACCATATCCACCCCGGCGTTCAGGGCCGCAACCACCGCATCTTCCGCGCTCAAGCCTGAAGACGCCACGGCTTGCATGGAAAAATCATCTCCCATGATGATACCGGTAAATCCCAAGGCCCCCCGCAGCCGGTCCTGGATTATCCGGGGAGAAAGGCTTGCGTTCCGTTCCTCGTCCCAGGCGGGTACCACCACATGGGAGACCATGAGCGCCGGGGGCGGAGTATGGCCCATGAGCGCGGCGAAGGGCTGTATCATCCAGTCTAGGGTG
>JAITJK010000260.1 GCA_031278935.1 Spirochaetaceae bacterium
ATACTCCCGTCCATCCTCATCACGGGCCTAGCCTGCATCATTCCCGTACGGAGCGCCACGGAGGTGGACCCGGCGATTGTCTTGCGGGGAGAATAAGCTGCCGGAGCGAAAAGGAGCGCACAAGAAACAATGGATATATTGGCATTACAGGATATTTCAAAAACCTATGGGAGCCTGCACGCCCTGCAACATATCAACCTCCAGGTAAAGCAGGGGGAGTGGCTGGCTATCATGGGCCCTTCGGGGTCCGGGAAAACCACTATGATGAACATCATCGGCTGCATGGATAAGCCTTCCTCGGGGCAGGTGATTCTCGATGGGGTGCGGATTTCCAAGGAGAGTGCGAAAAACCTCACGGCCCTCCGGCGGGATAAAATCGGCCTCATTTTCCAGCAGTTCCATCTGGTGCAGTACCTTTCGGCCCTAGAAAATGTGATGGTCGCCCAGTATTACCACAGTATGCCCGATGAGCGGGAGGCCCTGGAAGCTCTGGAACGAGTGGGCCTCAAAGACCGGGCCAAGCATCTGCCCGGGCAGCTTTCCGGGGGAGAACAGCAGCGGGTGTGCATTGCCCGGGCCCTGATCAATTACCCCGCCTTGATTCTGGCGGATGAGCCGACGGGTAATCTGGACGAGGCCAATGAGCAGATCGTCATTGGAATTTTCAAGCAGCTCCACGCTGCGGGAAGTACCATCATCGTCGTAACCCACGATCCGGAAGTAGCCGCCGACGCCCAGCGCACGGTAATCCTGGAACACGGCAGGATCAGCCGGATTGTACAAAACACACAAGGATGAACACTATGGGGAATCTGAAGGGCCCACGAAACCGGGGGGCGCGGCTTTTATGTAGCCTCCTTCTTTTGAGTATTTTTTCTCTTTTCTCTCTAGTCCGCTGTACAGAGGAGACCTACCGAGACGGGACCTACACGGGACGGAGCAGTCCCGATGACCGAGGCGCGTACGGAGAGGTCGAGCTTACCCTCGCGGAGGGGAAGGTCCGCGGCTGCCGCTTTGTTACCTGGCAGAAGGACGGCACGATCAAGGACGAGCAGTACGGGAAGATTAACGGAGAGATTTCCAACCTAGACTATTACGAGAAGGCCCAGCTGGCGGTCCGGGCCATGGAACACTATGCCGCCCGGTATGTGGAAGTGCAGGACGTGCGGAAGCTGGACCAGGTGGAGGCGGTAAGCGGCGCCACCATTGCGTATCAGCAATTCATGGAAGCCGTGGAACAGGCCCTAGAGTACGCCCGCGAGGTTGCTCCTTGAGGAGCTACCGTCATTGCGCGGCGCGCTGAAGCTATCCAGACAAGGCATCCTCCCGCTGGATTGCTTTGTTGTGTTCTCAATGACGGTATGTTTTCTGAAATCAGAATCCGGGAGTTCCGTGCCATAACCATTGCTCTGACCCGTATAAGTAGCGTATAGTAAGAACTTCATGGATAAGGCACACTTATTTTCGGTTTCCGAACTCACTGAACGCATACGGGCCAACCTGGAAGGGGCCTTTGCGGCTATACACGTCGAGGGGGAGGTTTCCAATTACCGACCTTCCAGTACCGGGCATCTCTATTTCACCCTGAAAGACGCGGGAGCCGCCATTGGCGCGGTGATGTTCAAAAACCGCCGGCATTCCCTGGGTTTTGAAATCCAAGACGGGATGCTCCTCCGAGCCCGGGGAAGTCTCTCGGTCTACGGTCCTCGGGGAACTTATCAGCTGGTCTGTGAAACCCTGGAATTGGCCGGCGCCGGCGCGCTCCTTGCGCTTTTGGAACAGCGGAAACGGGCCCTGGCTGCGGAAGGGCTGTTTAACTCGGACCGGAAAAAACCCATACCCCGCTTCCCCGCAGTAGTGGCTGTGGTGAGTTCCCCCACCGGCGCGGCGGTCCGGGATATTCTCACGGTGTTGCAACGTCGGGCTGCGGGGATTCGAGTGATCATCCTCCCCGCGCCGGTCCAGGGAGCCGAAGCAGCCCCCCGCATAGTCCGGCGCATCGAACAGGCCAATGCCTGGCATATCGCCCAGGTGATCATCTTGGGCCGGGGCGGGGGATCCCTGGAAGACCTGCTCCCCTTTTCCGAGGAAACGGTAGTCCGGGCCGTAGCGGCCTCGCGAATTCCCATTATCAGCGCGGTGGGCCACGAAATCGACTGGGCCTTGAGCGATTTTGCCGCAGACCTCCGGGCCCCTACCCCCTCGGCGGCGGCGGAACTGGTCAGCGCTAGTTGGGAGGAAACCCGCAAGGCCCTCCGTAGTGCCCAAGACCTCCTGTACCGGACCGTGCAGGTCCGACTGGAACGGATCCGCCTCTTAGCCAAGCCCTTTAAGCAGGAAGACCTGGAATACCGGTTCCGCGCCATCTTGCAGCCCCGGCTGGTCCGTTTTGACGACGCCAAAGAAACCCTGCTGGATACCCTCACGGAACGAATCGTGGGCCTGCGCCGCCGCCTGGAACTGGCCCGGCGGAGTCTTGAAGCCGCAAGTCCTGAAGCAATGCTGAAACGGGGATTTTCCCTAGTCATCCGGGAGGCTGACGGCAAGCCCCTGCGTCGCGCCGGGGACCTTAGCCTGGGGGATCGGCTCATCATCCGGCCCTGGGAAGGGCGCGTTACCGCTGAAACCCTGGCCGTAGACCCGGCGGGGCCAGATACCGATACGATGGAGGAAGAATGAAAAACTTTGAAGAACGCCTACAGCGCTTAGAAGCTCTGGGTGATAAGATCCGCAAACCGGATATTTCCTTGGATGAAGCTTTGAAGGCTTTTGAAGAAGGGATCGGTTTAGCCAAGACCTTGGAAAAGGATCTAGAAAAGGTGGAAAGCCGGATCGAGGTCTTGATGAACAGCCCGGACGCCTCCCCAGCTCAAGAAGCGCCGGACCTGGGGCTCTTCGGGGAAGGAGACTGATTCCATGACGGACGCCCAGACCCTGGATTATCCACCCCTGGAAGAAACGGCGCTGGAACCCCGAAGAGATATCCGGCTCCTACCCCCGGAAGAAGCCCGGAAAATCGCCGCCGGGGAGGTGATTGACCGGCCTGCCGCGCTGGTGCGGGAATTGCTGGATAACGCCATTGACGCGGGGAGCGCCCTCATTGAGGTGTTTATCGAGGAAGGGGGAAGCCGCCGTATCGAGGTGATCGACGACGGGGTGGGTATGACCCGGGAAGACCTGTTACTCTGTTGCCAGACCCATGCCACTAGCAAGATTCGCTCCATGTCCGACCTGGATCGCTCAGGCACTCTAGGATTCCGGGGTGAAGCCCTGGCTGCGGCTGCGGCGGTTTCCCACCTGGAAATCCTGACTAGCCTGGACGGGCGGGAAGCCTGGCGGCTGGAGGTCGGCCCTGGAGGCGGGGATCAGCCCCAGATTCAGCAGGCCCGGCGGATTAAGGGGACCAGCGTCCGGGCTCTGGGTATTTTCGACACCATCCCCGTGCGGAAACGCTTTCTCAAGCGGGAATGGAGTGAAGCGAACCTGTGCAAACAGGCTTTTATGGACAAAGCTATGGCCTTTCCCCGGCTGGGTTTCCGGTTTACCCAGGATGGTAAACTCAAATGCCTGCTTCCTAAGGCCGCAAGCCTCAAGGAACGCTTTGCCGCTCTCCTCTTGAACCGTAGGGAGGCGGCTTTTCTCCATGAGATCAAGGCCACTGGAACGGGTTTTTCCATAACCGTGGTCTTGGGGAGTCCCGCCTTGTCCCGTAATGACCGCAGACAGCAGTATATTTTTGCCAACGGTCGACGGGTACAGGAGTATTCCCTGTTGCAAGCCCTAGAATACGGGGTGCAGGGCTGGTTTCCCAACAACGCCCATCCGGTAGGGGCCATATTCGTCGATATAAACCCCGCCCTGGCGGATTTCAATATTCATCCGGCTAAAAGGGAGGTGCGCTTCGCCGACGCCGGGGCCATACACCACACCGTAACCCAGACAATCCGGGATTTTGTCCGGCATCTCAACCGTTCTCAGGAGAGCCCCCGGTTTGAAGACCCCGCTTTGGCGGAACAGAGCGGTCCCAATAAGGTGGCGGGAGACGAGGTATGGCCCGCCTCCTGGCAAATCCACGCCGATGGAGGGGACGCGGTTCCCCACAAACCGGCCTGGGCAAAACCCTACGCCCCCGTCCCGCAGCGGCAAACTGCGGACTTGGCCTTGGAAGCCTTGACCGAGGAAGAGGAAAGCGCCGCAGTGGACGCCCTTCCCGGAGAATCCCCCACGCCGCCCCAAAGCGCTGCGGAAAATCCACCTCCCTACGGTTTACGGTATGTGGGCCGGGCCTTTGGGTTGTTCATTCTCGTGGAACAAGGGCAGAAACTCTTTATGATCGATCAACACGCGGCCCATGAACGGATTCTCTATGAAGAAATGCTTTCCAAACCCATCCCGACTCAGGAACTCTTAGTGCCCATTCCCTTCACCACCGAAAGTGAGGAAGACGATCGCTTCCTCTCCCGGCATCAGGAGGATTTGGCCCGCTTGGGGGTGATCATTACCGGGGAGGGAGGGGCTTTTCGCATCGAAGCCCTTCCCGTGGCCTGGCGGCTGGGAGACGTGGCCACGGTCAAGGCGATCCTGGAGCTGAAACACGCGGGGGAAGACCTGGCGGAACACTGGGCCGCGACGTTGGTCTGCCATCAAGCCCTGAAAGAGGGGGATTATCTGGACGACCAAAGCGCCCTTTCTCTGGGAGAAGCGGTCTTAAAGCTTCCCGTGCCTCGCTGTCCCCACGGACGGCCCATCTGGTACGAAGTAAACCGGGAAACCGTCTTTAAGGCGGTCCGGCGCGTCTAGGCTGCCGCTTCAGAGCTTGTCGATCAGCATGGAACATTTACCCGAGGGTATGGGGAGGGTCTTTTTCTTTTTCCCCAAAATATTGATGGTGAAATAGTATAGTTTCTCGCTTTCCATGTGAATTTCCCAGCCCCGGCCGCTCTTATTGGACAAAATGGTGATCATATTTTTCTTTAAGGACAGGTTTTCTACTCCCATGATCTCCAGGTTCGGAATAATCCAGTCCACGGTCTTCCGGGGTAGGGAGATGAAAAGGCCCACGATGTTCTCGATGGTCAGGCAAATCGTAGAAAGGGCGTCATAGGTGAGGTACTGGACCCGGGGGAAATCCGGGCGCTCAGGCCACCGGGCAGGGCCTTCTTTTAAGGGC
>JAITJK010000269.1 GCA_031278935.1 Spirochaetaceae bacterium
CCGGTCAGTTTTTACAGCCCCCGGGAGCGAGCCTTCCAGGGGATTGCCCCGGACGTGCTCAAGGAGATGAGCGCCCTTACGGGGCTTGCCTTTGAGGCGGTAAACGGCAAGAATGCCGAATGGCCGGAACTACTGGCCCTCTTGGAGCGGGGAGAGGCGGTGCTGATCTCGGAACTCCTACGTTCAACGGAACGGGAAGGCCGGTTTCTCTGGCCCGAAGCGGCCTATCTCACGGATTATTACGCCCTGGTGTCCCAGTCCGAATACCCGGATATTTATATAAACGAGATCCGGCACTCCCGGATTGGGCTTATGCAGGACACGGCTTATGCGGATATCTTTCGCGCTTGGTTCCCGAACCACCCCTACACCACCGAATACCTGGGGACCAATGACTCCCTCAAGGCCCTCCAACGGGGGGAGGTGGACCTGGTCATGGGCACCCGGAACCTGCTCTTGTACCTCCACAACGTACAGGAGGTACCGGGCTTCAAAATCAACCTGGTCTTTCAAGACCCTGTGGACTCCACCTTCGGGGTGCATATTCAGGAGCCTCTCCTGGCTTCCATCTTGTCCAAGGCCTTACCGCTGATTGATAGGGAGCGCATCTCCTACCATTGGGGCCAGCGAGTCTTTGATTACCGGCGCAAGATGGTTAAGGTCCAAATACCCTGGTTTATCGGGGCCAGCGCCCTCACGCTGAGTGTACTGGCCCTGCTTCTGGCGCTTTTCCTGCACCGGGAACAAGAGGGTCGGAAACTGGAGCAGACGGTTCAGGAACGAACCTCTGCGCTCCTACAGCAGGACAGACTCTTGCATACGGTCAATAACGCGGCTTCCCTCTTGCTGGCCTCCGACATGGACCGTTTTGATACGGCCGTCCGTCAAGGTATGGAGATGATGGCCCAGAGCGTCGGCATCCACCGCCTCTATATTTGGAAAAACCTCGATCCCCAGTTCCATAAGTACACCCAGATCTTCTGGTGGCCGGACCGGGAGCGGGCCCAGGCGGAGGGGATTGCCCATATCAACAACGGCGCGGCGGCGGAGCAATTTCCCTATGTTACCCGTTTCCCCGAATGGGAGCACGTTTTTTCCCAGGGGCGCTGCGTCAACGGCCCGGTGAAAAGCCTATCGGAGGTGGAACGGGAACGGCTGTCCCGGTTCGGCATCCAATCCTTCCTGGCGATCCCGGTGTTTTTAGAGGACGCCTTTTGGGGTTTTGTGAGTTTTGACGATTGCCTCCGGGAACGGTATTTTTCTCCGGATGAAGAAGCCATCCTCCGCTCTGGGAGCCTGCTTTTGGCCAACGCGGTAACCCGCAATGAAACTACCCAGGCCCTGGCCCATTTCATTGAAGAAGTTAAGGCTGCGAACCGGGCCAAAAGCGACTTCCTTTCCAATATGTCCCACGAGATTCGTACTCCTATGAACGCCATCATCGGGATGACCGCCATCGCCACCGCCGCGTCAGAGGTGGAGCGGAAGGATTATTGCTTAAAGAAGATCGAAGACGCCTCGGTGCATCTGCTGGGGGTGATTAACGATATTCTAGATATGTCCAAGATCGAGGCCAACCGCTTTGAGCTGTCCCCTGAAGAGTTTGATTTTGAGAAGATGCTCAGGAATGTGGCCAACATCATCACCTTTCGAGTGGAGGAGAAACGCCAAAATTTCACCGTCTATATAGGCCGCCATATCCCTCGGTATGTGGTAGCCGACGATCAGCGCCTGGCTCAGGTGATTACTAACCTCTTGAGTAACGCGGTGAAGTTTACCCCCGAACAGGGTTCCATCACCTTGACGACCGACCTGGTATCCGAGGTCCAGGGCCTTTGTACGCTGCGCTTTGAAGTACGGGATACGGGGATAGGCATTTCGGTGGACCAGCAGCAACGGCTTTTCACCTCCTTTGAGCAGGCCGAAAGCAGCACTTCCCGCAAGTTCGGCGGTACGGGCCTAGGTCTTGCCATAAGCAAGCGCATTGTCCTGCTTATGGACGGGGAAATCGGGGTTGAGTCCGCGCTGAACCAGGGAGCGGTTTTTTGGTTTACTGTCCAGGTGCGTCGGGGGCGGCTAGAGCGACAGAGCCTACTCAATCCCCAGGTAGACTGGAAAAGCATACGGATTCTGGTGGTAGATGACGCGGAAGATCTTCGCCGCTGGGCGGCGGAGGTTCTTCGAGGTTTTGGGATTCCCTGCGATGTGGCTTCCAGCGGGGAAGAAGCCCTGGACCTGGTCAGGCGCAAAGGGGCCTATGACCTGTATTTCGTGGACTGGAGTATGCCCGGCATGGATGGCATCGACCTTTCCCGGCGTCTCAAAGCGGGAGGAACGGATAAATCCGTGGTGATTATGATTTCCGCTATGGAATGGCGGGCCATTGAAGAGGAGGCCAAAGCGGCGGGGGTGGACAAAGTCCTTTCCAAGCCGCTTTTCCCTTCGCTTATTGCGGATTGTATCAACCAGTGTCTAGGTGCGACCTCTTTTCCCGTGCCGGAGGGCAAGCTCACCGGTGTGGCGGAGACTTTTGAGGGGTATCGAGTGCTGTTGGCGGAGGATGTGGAGATAAACCGGGAGATCGTGGTGTCCCTGCTGGAGCCGTTTCTGCTGACCATTGACTGCGCGAAGAATGGCCTTGAGGCGGTGCGGATGTTCAGCGAGGCTCCGGACCGCTATGATCTCATCTTTATGGATGTGCAGATGCCCGACATGGACGGCTATGAAGCGGTGCGGTGTATTCGGGCCCTAGGGACTCCCCAGGCCCGGCAGATACCCATCGTGGCCATGACAGCCAACGTGTTCCAGGAGGACATAGACAAGTGTCTGGAAGCGGGGATGGACGATCATCTCGGCAAGCCCTTAGACCGGGAAGAAATCCTAGCCAAACTCCGTCTCCATTTGCCCGCTAACGGAGTTGCATTCCGCCGCTAGCCTAGGACACGAGCTGGTACGAGCCTTTTCACCGGGGTTACATAAGGATACATGAGTTCAAGCGATGGGGTCTGACCCTAGTTCAAAATGTTGTAACCAAGGCCACACTTTAGCTCCATGCGCCCCGTTTCTTAACCCCCCAGCCCCCTATACGCCTCCATGGCAAAT
>JAITJK010000040.1 GCA_031278935.1 Spirochaetaceae bacterium
CCCGCCGGTAATCAAGATGATCATGATGGTTGATTCTTCCCCATTCCCCACCCCCTGTCAACCACCTGCCCTGGAGGCGTATTAGGGTGCGGTGCGCTTAGGGATAGAGGCGTAGGGCCCCTCGTTTATGCGAGACCTGCCCCGTTCTCTAGCCACTACGACCAGTCAGGGGTCTTAAACCCGCTGGCGGGGGAGCCAGAGGGGGGGGGCCATACGCCATTCAAAAGAATACCCCAGGCTGCCTGAGCCCAGAGGGCGGAAGAGCAGGTTGGCCACCATGGCGGCTCTAAAAAACCACTCTGGACTTGGGGGAAGGCGCTCAGGTAAAGGCCCCTGTCGGGCCTTGTCCGGAAGCAGACTTCCGGCAAGAACAAGTCGGGGAAATCGGTATAGGACTCCAGGCTGGGAGAGTACAGGACTCGGCAGATCTAGCCGGGGGCCGAGGATACATAGGCCCGCAGGACCAGCCGGAACGCATCCCAGACCTTGGACGGAGATTTTTCCACCTCTTCCCTCTTGGAGGCTCAGTTCCCGTAAGCTCCTCCCCAGTTCTTTCAGCGCTTCCAAGGTGAAGGCGTGAGAAACCACCGCCAAAGGAGCTACGGCGGGGAAAGAATAGGCGCCCACGAGACCTGCGGCAAAAAGTTCCCGCCGGTATTCTGCCAGTGCCTTGCCGCTGTCCCGGTGAGGGATGAGGACCACAAACCGCAGAAGCCCGGTCATGCCTGCGGGGAACTCCGCACCCGTTCTACCGCCTGCCGCCAGCCGGCAATCAGGGCTTCCCGGGTAGGCCTATCCATGCGAGGGGTAAAGGTGGCATCCTCCTTCCGCTGGGAGCGAACCTCTTCAGCGTCGCGCCAAAATCCCCGGGTGATCCCTGCAAGATAGGCCGCCCCCAAGGCCGTGGTCTCCCGGACCACCGGACGGCGGATCACCGCGCCGGTAATATCCGCCTGGAAGCGCATGAGAAAATCATCCCCACTGGCCCCACCATCGACCTTAAGCACTCTCAAGGGAATCCCCGTATCTTTTTCCATAGCCTGCATCACCTCAAGACTCTGATAGGCAATGGCCTCTTCCGCAGCCCGGATAATATGGGCCCGGGTAGTACCTCGACTGATCCCCAGGATCGCCCCCCGGGCGTACATATCCCAATGGGGCGCCCCCAGTCCCGTAAAGGCCGGCACCAGGTATACTCCGCCGGTATTCGGCACTTGGCGAGCATACTCTCCCGCCTGTTCACTGAGGCTGATAAGCCCAAGCTCATCTCGAAGCCACTTAATTACCGCTCCACCTACAAAAACGCTACCCTCCAGGGCGTACTGAAGTTGGTCATCAAGCCCTGCTGCGAGGGTGGTCAAGAGCCCGTTTTGACTTGCCACAGCCCGATTCCCCGTATGCATCAGGAGGAAACACCCGGTTCCGTAGGTGTTTTTTACCTCCCCTGGGGTAAAGCAGCATTGACCAAACAGGGCGGCCTGCTGATCCCCCGCATTCCCCGCCAGGGGTAGGGCTGCCCCCGGGAGGCGCGCCATACCGAAGAAGCTGCCCGAAGGCTTAACCTCCGGCAGCATGGCCTGGGGTATATCCAAGGCGGCAAGCAGCTCCGCGTCCCATTGGCGGGTATGAATGTTGTAGAGCATAGTCCGACTGGCATTGGTGTAGTCCGTGGCATGGACCTCCCCGCCACTCAGGTTCCAGATGAGCCAGGTATCTACGGTCCCAAAAAGAATCTCCCCCCGGCGCGCCCGGGCCCGGCTTCCTTCCAGGTGATCCAAGAGCCAAGCGATCTTGGTCCCAGAAAAATAGGCGTCCGGCACCAGGCCGGTGGTTTTGCGGATGGGATCTCCCAAACCGTCCCGGATAAGCCTATCCACCAAGGGCGCGGTACGCCGGCACTGCCAGAGAATGGCATTATACAGTGGGCGTCCGGTCTGTCTATCCCAGAGGATCGTGGTTTCCCGCTGATTCGCCAGGCCAATCGCCGTAATCTCATTGAGGGAAACCCGTTGTTTTTTAAGGAGTTCCATCATCACCGTATATTGGGACTCATAGATTTCCATGGGATCCTGCTCCACCCAGCCCTCCTGGGGGTACCGGGTGGAAACTTCCTTCTGTGCTATCCCCAGTACGTGTTGTTCTTGGTTGAACAATAGGGCCCTGGAACTGGCGGTCCCCTGATCCAGGGCTAACACATAAGCGCCCATCTTTCCCTCCTCATGCCTACCCTACCCGCCGTGGAGGCATAGGAGGGCTAGGTGCTCCTGGATGCGCGGTAGGGAATCCGCTGAGGCGGATACCCAGGTAAGACCAGGAATCGACGCGCCATAGGAGCACTGGCGTTTAGCGTAGCGCCGGCTGTTCCGGGCTACGAGGGTTTCTACTCCCCGGAGGTCTTGGGACAGCCTAAATACCCCCGGTTCGGGCTCCACAAAGAATTCCCGATACCCAATAGCCCGCAAACCTGGGTCCTTCGGGCTGTAGCCCGCCTCCACAAGCCGCCGTACCTCCTCAGGAAGACCGGATCGGAACATCTGGGCGCATCGTTCATCAATGCGGCGGTACAGGTCCTCCCGGTCCCGTTCAAGCCCCAGAATGAGAAACTGGTAACGAGGCCGGCCAAGATCTGCCTGGGTAACGGCAAAATCGCTCAAAGGACGACCTGAGGAGCGCAACACTTCCAAGGCCCGCAGGAGCCGGTATTCATCGTTGGGATGAATCCGCGCGGCGCTTTCCCGGTCTCCGGCGGCTAAGGCTTCCCACAAGGCCGCTTTACCCCGGCGCCGTAGTTCTTCCCTAAGTTCCCGGCGAATATTTTCGTCTGAGGGAGGCGCTTCAGGAAGACCCAGGATAAAATGCTTCAGGTAAAACCCGGTGCCCCCCGAAACTATGGGCAGTTTTCCCCGCCGGACAATGTCCAGACAACAGGCGTCGGCCAAGTGGACAAACGCACCAACAGTAAACCTCTCGTTAGGATACCGGATGTCTATGAGATGATGCGGAAGTGCCGCCTGTAATGCCGCAGAAGGTTTGGCGGTACCAATATCCATACCTCGGTATACTTGCATGGAATCTGCAGACACGACCTCCACTTCCCCGCTTGCCCCCGTCGCGGCCCACAGGGCTTCCAGAATCGCGGTTTTACCCGAAGCCGTAGGGCCAAAGAGGATGCATACCGGTATAATGGCTTGCCCGTCTTCTGCCATGCCCAGCTATTCTTCGATGCGGAATTCGATTTGATTGGTAAATAACTGCTGAGCCGCCAGGGAAACGACTTTGCCGTCGTGGCTTTCAATCTCAGGGTCCTTCAGCATCGAAAGCTGATAGGAACGGCGAGCTGCTGCGGCGGTGATTTCATACATGTTGTTATCGTATTCGATGAGTTCTTCAATAGGAAATATCATAGGGTAGGAGTATACCCCGGGGTGAAAATTCTGTAAAGAGGCCACGGAATTGGACCCAAGGTAAGGTCATTCTTCCCCCCTATACCTCCCTGTCAGATGGGTATTGACGATTTATGGGGGCTTTAGTATATTGTATTATAGTTAGCTGAAGCTAACTGCATATTTTGTAGGTGTTTTAAGAAGGAAAAATCTATGTCTATGATTCAACAAGAAGTGGCGGACTTTTCAGTGGAGGCCTTTCATAATAAGGTCTTTAAAACCGTAACTAAGGCGGATATCCTGGGCTCGTGGAGCGTCTTTTTCTTTTACCCGGCGGACTTTACCTTTGTGTGTCCTACGGAGTTAGAAGACTTGGCTAACAAATACGATGATTTCAAGACCTTGGGTTGTGAAATCTATTCGGTTTCCTGCGATACCCACTTTGTCCATAAGGCATGGCATGACGTGTCTAAGACTATCCAGAAAATCCGCTATCCCATGCTGGCGGATCCGACGGGAACCCTAGCCCGGTTTTTTGGGGTTATGATAGAAGACCAGGGAGTGGCGGAACGAGGGGATTTCATCATCAACCCGGAGGGTAAAATCGTGGCTTATGAGGTACTCGCGGGCAATGTGGGCCGTAATGCTGATGAGATTTTTCGTCGGGTCCAGGCCTGCCAGTTTGTGGCGGCCCACGGCGATCAGGTCTGCCCGGCAAAATGGAAGCCCGGCACCGAAACTCTAAAGCCTGCGCTTAACCTGGTAGGACTTCTGTAGGGAGTGCTCTTTTGGCAAGTGGGAGGGGAACTATGAAACTAGAACAAGAAGACCTGTACGATGTTATCGTTATAGGCGGAGGACCTGCGGGATTGACTGCGGCCTTGTATCTCGCCCGGGCCCGGTACCGGGTGTTGGTGGTGGAAAAAGAGCGCTTGGGCGGCCAGATTACCCTTACTGCGGAGGTCCTTAATTATCCCGGGGTGGAACGGACCAGCGGCAGTGCCTTAGGGGAGTCCATGAGCCGGCAAGCCCGAAACTTCGGTGCGGAAGTGCTGCTGGCCGAGGCGGAACGCCTGGACCTTAGGGATATGATTAAGACGGTTACCACCTCCCGTGGGGTTTTTCGGGCCTTTGGGGTGCTCCTTGCAACGGGTGCACAGCCGCGGCGGATCGGTTTTGAGGGCGAGGAGGCATTTAAAGGCCGAGGGGTAGCCTACTGCGCTACCTGTGACGGTGAATTCTTTACTGGCGGGGAGCTTATTGTGGTGGGCGGTGGCTTTGCCGCAGCGGAAGAAAGTCTTTTTCTCACCCGGTATGCCCGGCATATAACGGTGCTTATCCGCAACGCCGATTTTTCCTGCCCCTCATCCATAGCCGAGGCGACCCGGGCCCATGAAAAGATCACCGTGCTTGCCCACAGCGAACTGGAAGCCGTGGGAGGAGGGAAGACCCTGGAGTACGCTCGCTGGCGCAACACTCAGACCGGGGAACGCACCGAGTTTCGTCCCCAGGTGGGGAGTCCCTTGGGAGTGTTTGTGTTCGCGGGCTATGAACCGGCGACCACTTTGGTTCGGGATTTAGGTATCCTGAACGATCAAGGCTACGTCATTACCGACGAGAACCAGCAAACCGCCGTCTCCGGCCTCTATGCCGCCGGGGATGGGTGCGTCAAACCGCTCCGTCAGGTGGTTACCGCCGTGGGGGACGGAGCAAAAGCTGCGGTGGCCTTGGAAAAATATGCTCAAACCTTGCGGGAACAGTTGGGGCTGAGGCCGGTTCCACCGGTCAGCCGGCTTCCCCGGAAAGGGGAAGCAGAGGATGAGGGTAACATCGGAGAGAAGACCCCTACGGGGACAGAGCGCTTTCTTACACCAGAAATGCGGCGGGAGCTTACTGGAGTATTTGAAAGAATGGCCCGGCCCCTGGTATTACATCTGGCCCTGGACGAGCGAGGGGTATCCGGGGAACTGAAGCGTTTCATGGAGGAACTGTCCGCCTTGACGGATAAGCTGAGTCTCCGCCTAGTTCCTCCGGCAGCATCGGAAACCGAGGCGCCTTGGAGCCACCGGCATCTTCCTGCGGTGGGAATATACCTAGAGGACGGCGCCTATCGAGGTATGGCCTTCCATGGTGTTCCCAGTGGCCATGAGTTTAACGCCTTTGTTATCGCGTTATACAACGCCGCAGGCCCGGGACAGGCCCTAGAGACGGACCTCCAATCCCAGATTCAGCGCATTACCAAGCCGGTTTCCCTTAAGGTTTTCGTTTCCCTCACCTGTACCCTCTGCCCCGATATGGTCATGGCGGCCCAGCGTATAGCCGCAGAAAACCCCTGTATCACGGCGGAGGTGTATGACCTGGCCCATTTTCTCTCGCTTCGGGAACAGTACCAGGTGATGAGTGTGCCCTGTCTACTTATCAATGAGCGGACGGTACATTTTGGGAAGAAATCTATACGGGAACTTTTGAGCTTACTCTCCGAAAGCGCGTGACGGCGGGTATGGAGAGAACCTCGTGGGGCAGTAAAGCAAAACCGCTTCTTCGACCCGTAGTATATGCTATGAGATCCTTGCGTTTACTTAAACAGGGGGTGTGGTATGCAATTCACACCCGTATCAATAACCGGGAACCCCTGTTTCGGCACGGTAAGGCCTTGTCGATGTTTGTCAAGGTCTTTCAGGAGACGAAGAAACGGTTTGTGTTCCAAATTCGAGGACTACAGCTTGTGGATGATGGACTTAGCTTCTATATCAAGCCTACAGAGGCTAGGGAACTTCCGGTTATCATGAAATGGCTGAAGCAAGTGTTCGCTCAACGGTACAACCATAGTCAAGGTAGGGAAGGGCATATCTGGGGAGACCGGTACAAGTCCCAGATAATTGACGGGGAGCCGCCTAAGGCGGAGCTTGGGGAGGTTTCGGGCATTAGGGTCAGACCCTCTCACGGAGAACCGTCGCCTCAGCCCTTTTCCCTACCCTTATTTCTCCTTCCCCGCGTCCCAGCGCCGGGCTAAGGGGCTTAAACCGCCCACTTTGGGGTATCCGGCATCTGCTACAGACGCCAGATACCCCAAAAAGGCCTATATCTCCGCTATTCTCCGGCGCAGGCTCAGGATATACGAGGGTTCTACTGAAAGCTCGTCCAGACCCATTTCCACAAAGGTCTCGGTGAGTTCCGGGTCCGCCCCCAGCATACCGCAGATACCCACCCAAATACCCGCCTTGTGAGCGTTTTCCACGGTCATCCGAATGAGACGGAGAATCGCTTCATGGTGGGTATCGCAGAATTCCCGAATAGATTCGTTCTGCCGGTCCACCGCCAGGGTGTACTGAGTGAGATCGTTGGTGCCAATGCTAAAAAATTCCGCTTCTTGGGCCAAAAGATCGCTTATGACCGCCGAAGCCGGGGTTTCAATCATGATGCCAATGGGAGTATCCGGGTTGAAAGGGATATTCTCCGCCTTCAGGGCGTCCCGAACATAGGCGGCAATCCGTTTTGCCCGGCGCAGTTCCACCACATCGCTTATCATGGGGAACATGATCGCCGCATTACCATGAGCCGAAGCCCGGTAAATCGCCCTAAGCTGGGTTTCAAATAACTCAGGCCGGGTGAGACAGATCCGAATGGCCCGCATACCCAAGGCGGGGTTTTCTTCGCTGGGCAGATGAAAATAGTCGGCTTGCTTATCCGCCCCAATATCCAGGGTACGGATAATCACCTGCTTGCCCTGCATCTCTTCCACCACCTTGCGGTAGCTTTCGTATTGAATATCCTCGCTGGGGTAGTCTTCCCGGCCCAGATACAGAAATTCGCTGCGAAAGAGTCCTATCCCTTCGGCATCGCTGGCTAGCACTGCTTCTACGTCGGTTACCGAACCAATGTTAGCGTAGAGCTTGACCTTCTTCCCGCTTTTGGTAAGGGTGGGCTTACCCCGGAATTGTTCCAGAGCCTGCCGTTCCTCCTGGAGGCGTTGGCGTTTTTGCTCAAGCCCTTCCAGGACCTTGACGTCCGGGTCTATATACAAGACTCCGGTTTCACCGTCCAAGGCGACCTGTTTGCCCCCAAGACCGGGAGCTAAGGACGGGCCAAGGCCGATGATCGCCGGAATCCCCATGGTCCGGGCAAAAATAGCGGTGTGGGAATTGGCCGCCCCCTGCTGGGCCACTAAGGCCAGCACCCGGGAACGGTCAAACTGGGCGGTTTCGCTGGGACTAAAGTCGTCGGACGCCAGGATCACCGGCTCAGTCCCCGCAGAGAGGTCTTGCTGGGTGCCGGAAAGAATGGCGATAAGCCGCTTGGAAACGTCGTCCACATCCGCAGCCCGCTCCCGCATATACACGTCGTCCATTTCCGCGAATTCCTTGGATAACTGCTTGCCGCATTCCAGCACCGCGTATTCCGCGCAGACCCGCTGTTCCTCGATCATTTTCAGAATGGGGTCCAGGTAATCGGAATCGTCCAGCATCATCCGGTGAATCTCGAAAAGCAAGGCGTTTTCTTTACCGATCTTTTCCGCCATGGTGTTCGCCAGGTTGTCCAACTGATCCGATGCGGTCTGTTTGGCCGCGTAAAGCCGTTGAATTTCCCCGACCGTATCGCTGATAAGCTTTTTTTCGACTACCGCAGTGGCGCGCTCAAAAAACGTCAAGCGCCCCACGGCTATGCCGGTGCTTACCCCTTTTCCTTGTAAGGTAATCATGCCGGTTCCCCCTTATAGATTGGCGGAGAGAAAGGCTTTTGCCCCTTCTATGGCGGCGTCTTCATCCGCGCCATCGGCTTTCACCACGATGGTTTCCCCTTGTTTTACCCGCAGTTTCATCAAGGCCAAGAGTTTTTTCCCATCACAGCTATCGCTGCCCCGGGAAATCGTAATGGTACTGGCATACTGGGAGAGTTCTTTGATCAACATGCCGGCAGGCCGTGCATGGATCCCTACAGGGTCGGTAATGGTGTAAGACAATTCTTTCATCTAATGCTCCTTAAAACATATATACTTGGCGGGAATATGCCCTTCCCGCCTAAGGGTTTACAGCGTTTCGCCGTTGCTTTCGATGACTTTTTTGTACCAGCCAAAGGACTTTTTGCGGGACCGCGCCAGGCTGCCTTGGCCCTCGTCGTCCCGGTCCACGTAGATGAAGCCGTAGCGCTTGGACATTTCTCCGGTGGAGGCGCTTACAATGTCGATGCAGCCCCAGGTGGTGTAGCCCCATAGTTCCACCCCGTCTTCCTCGATTGCCGCTTTCATGGCCTTGATGTGCTCCCGCAGATATTCGATCCGGTAGTCGTCATTGATGCTGCCGTCTGCTTCTGGTACGTCCTTGGCGCCTAGGCCGTTTTCCACAATGAAAAGCGGTTTTTGATAGCGGTCGTAGAGGAAATTGAGGGCGATCCGCAGACCCAGAGGGTCTATCTGCCAGCCCCATTCGGAGGATTTAAGGTGGGGGTTTTTGAGTCCTCCAAAAATGTTCCCGGTTCCCTTGGCCGCGGCATGGGCTGGGTCCGTTGAAACCGCGCTGGAGGAGTAGTAGCTGAAGGACACAAAATCCACGGTGTTTTCCGCCAGGAGTTTTTCGTCTTCCGCGGTTATGGGGATGTTGATGTACTCCTTGGCAAAGGTTTTTTTGATAAAAGGCGGATACGAACCCCGGGCCTGCACATCCGTGAGGTAGTAGTTGTTCCGCTCCAAGCGCATCTTTTCCCAGGTGTCTTCGGGCTTGCACGAATAGGGATAGGCGGTCATGGAGGCCACCATACAACCGATCTTGGCATTGGGAAGCATGGTGTGGCAGGCTTTTACCGCCAACGCGCTGGCAAGCAGCATGTGATGGGCCGCCAGGGAGGAAAGCTGCTTCTTCTGGGCGGGATCATCCACCAGGACCCCGGCCCCCATGAAGGGCAGGTGCAGGGTCATGTTGATTTCGTTGAAGGTAAGCCAGTATTTCACCTTGTCCTTGTACCGGGCGAACAGGGTTTTCGCGTAGGTCTCAAACAGGGGAACCAGTTCCCGGCTTGCCCAGCCGTTGTACTGCGTGGTAAGGGCAATGGGCATCTCCCAGTGGGAAATCGTGACCAGGGGCTCAATGCCGTGCTTTTTGCACTCCTCAAACATCCGGTCATAGAAGGCTAATCCCCCTTCATTCGGTTCCCCTGAACCGTTCGGAAAAATCCGCGCCCAAGAAATGGACGTGCGGAATACCTTGAAGCCCATCTCCGCAAAAAGGGCGATGTCCTCCTGGTAGTGGTGGTAGAAGTCTACCGCAGTCCGTTCCGGGAAATACCCTTCTCCGGCCTGGATGTTCTTTCTGATGGCTTTGGCGTCCAGAATCTCAGCGATTCGGCCCTTGCCGCCGTGAATCACATCACAGGTAGAAGGGCTTTTCCCGTCTTCCTGGTAGGCTCCTTCGGCCTGGTGGGCGGCAATGGCGCCGCCCCATAGGAAATTGTTTGGAAATCCCATTGTTCGTTCTCCTTACATAGTATTGATTGGTACGCCGGGCCGCGTGCTTAAAGACGCCTCCGGCGCACCCTAAATCCTATAACGCTGCCCCGGCTTCGACGTAGGCCATGTTGTTAAGCTCGGTTACGGTAAATGTCCCGTCTTGGTACACCACTTTGGTTACGCTGGCGTTTGCAAGCTGCCCTCCTTCGGGCTGTTCGGTGGTCCAATCGGAAATCATGGCGAGGATCGAGATGCCGTGGGCCACCATCAAGATGTTTCCGCCGCCTTTTGCGGCATATTCCTCGGCCAGTTGGGTAAACTGCTGCTGCATCCGGGCCTTAACCGTGTCGTAATCCTCCGCGAGGCCCGTGGTGTCCAGGGCTTTCACCGCGCCCAGCATATCCGGGAGGGCATACTGGCCCTCGGTCATGGCCGCGAGTAGGGCCTTATACGCTTCTTCCACGGTCTCCGCTTCCAGGCCCAACTGGATGCCGGCGGCTCCCCACATGTTCTCGTCCGTGTCCCCTTCATAGATGCCGAAGCAGCTCTCCCGGAACCGGCTGGTTTCCTGGAGGGCAAGGCCTGTATTGCCGCTGGTTTCCAGCACCAGCCGGGCGGTCTCCCTGGCCCGGCCCAGATCGCTGGACCAGGCGGCGTTGAAGCGTATGCCCTGGGCTTTGAGCCCCCGGCCTAGTTGTTCGGCTACCTCAAGCCCGGCGGGGGTGAGGGGGGTGTCAGACCAGCCCTGGACCCGGTGTACCGTGTTGAACATGGTCTTGCCGTGGCGGGTTACATAGAACGTAACTGAGCCGTCCTCACTGGGGGTCCAGGCTGAGGTCTCGTCCTTTGGCGGCTCCTCGGCTTCACGGCTTTCCGCCGCCCCGGCTTCGAGGTAGCTCAAGTCCCCTACTGGGCCGTCTACGGTAAAGGTCTTTTCCGCGTAATCATAGACCAGCTTGGTTACGCTGGAATTCGCAAGCCCGCCGCCGCCGGGCATTTCAACTCCCAGCCGGGCAAAGAGAAAACTGATGGACTGGCCGTGGGCCACGAGCATCACGTTCCCGCCTGCGGGGTTTTCCTCGATGATGGCCGCAAGCCCCCGGTCAAGGCGGTCATATACTTCCTCAGCACTTTCAGCAATGCCATACTCCGTATCCACCCGTTTATTAAAGTCCGCAAGGCCCTCAAAAAACCGCTTCATGTCTCCGTCGTAGTGGGCCAGGATGGGCGCGGCCGCGGCGGCGATGGATTTTGCGTCCTCTGGTACCGTAAGGCCCAAGTCCTCAGCAAAAGCCGCGTACATGACCCAGTTGGGGTCCCCCTCAAAAATACCGAAGCTCACTTCCCGCAATTCCGGCATTTCCTGGATGGTCCACTGGGCAGTGGCCTGGTTCTGCTTCAGGGCCAGCCGGGCGGTCTCTCTGGCCCGGCTTAGATCGCTGGAATAGACGGCGCTAAAGGGCACGTCCTTGAGGCCCTTGCCCATATTCACCGCGCCTTCGATCCCTTTGGCCGTCAAAATCCCGTCGGAGACGCCCTGTACCCGGTCCATGAGATTAAAAATCGTCTGGCCGTGGCGCACCACGTAGAGGGTTAAGGGACCGCTTGGGCCGCTTGCTTCGGCGCCTGTTTCAGCGCTTGCTTCGGGAACCGGCTCGAAGAGGGGTTGTTCCGATATGGCCTTGGCGAAAACCGGCGCGACCCATAGGCTTCCCATAAGCAAGGCCGCATACAGCATTTTGTTCTTCATCTTTTAGTTCTCCTTCTATGTTCTATAATACCACCCCTTGACCTGGAGGCGAGACGGCTTCTGGTGCGGGGTC
>JAITJK010000165.1 GCA_031278935.1 Spirochaetaceae bacterium
TAGGATTGGTCTCGATAAACGCCCCCTTCATGAAAGGCAACAGCTGGTAATGCAAATGCCGGGCCTCTTCCCCCTTACCCGTAAGGCCGGCCTTGACCAGGGCGGCGACCTTGCCGGGGAGGAGGTTCGCAATAACCGAAATCACCCCGTCTCCCCCCAAGGCCAGTAAGGGCAAGGTCAAGGCATCGTCTCCGGATAACACCGTAAAAGGCCGCTCCCGGCCCTTGCACCGGTGGATAATGTCCCCCATCTGGTTAATATCCCCGGAGGATTCCTTTACCCCGATGATTTCAGGAATCTGGGTAAGCCGTTCCATGAGTTCAGCGGAGATGTTCCTCCCCGTCCGGGAGGCGATATTGTAGATGATCAGGGGAAGGCCCTCCCCTGCTTTGGCCACCGCCTCAAAGTGCCGAATCAGCCCCGCGTCATTGGGTTTGTTGTAATAGGGGGTTACCACCAAGGCCGCGTCTACCCCCAGGGCTCTCGCCCGTTGAGTGTAATGCATCGCCGTACGGGTGGCATTGGAACCGGTTCCAATGATGAGCGGAACCCGTCCCTTGACTTCTTCCACGGCCAGGCGAATCAGCTTTTCCTCTTCAGCCTCGTCTAAGGTCGGACTTTCTCCAGTGGTTCCTAAGGGTACGAGACCGTCAATGCCCCCCTCAATCTGGAACTGAATAAGCCGACGAAATCCGTCGTAATCTACCGCACCGTCTTCTTTCATGGGGGTGATAAGAGCGGTAAAAGCCCCCTGTAATAGGTTCATACAAACTTCCTTACACGCCTAAAAGGTCTTTCAATACATAATCTAAGGTGAAAACCCCACTCCGGGAGGCTCCCGCCGCTTTCCCCGGACCTGGACAGGCCACAAGCCATTCCGCCGCGACTAGCGCCCCTGAAGCCAGGGCATCCCTGCTGCGAGCGGTATGGGTGATCTCGATGGTGTCCGCGTTGCTGTCGAACAGCACCGTATGCGTCCCGGGGAGAGCGCCCACGCGGAGGCTGGGATAGTGGATTTCCTCAGGGGCCGGGGCTCGGTGCAAGGTTTCCCAGACTGGCGTAGTCTTGCGCTGCATATTCAAAAGAATATAGTCCATCAAGGTCTTGGCGGTTCCTGAAGGGCTGTCTACCTTTTGATGGTGATGGGCCTCCCAACCGCCGACATCGTATTCCGGGAAAGGATCCACCAAGTGCGCGGCAAAGGCTGCGATACGGTAAAAGAGATTCACCCCCAGGGAAAAATTGGAAGCCCAGAGCATCGATGCCCCGGCGGATTCGACATACTGGGTAACTTCATCAAGCCTATCCAGCCAGCCGGTGGTGCCCACCAGCAGGGGTATCTTCCGTTCCGCCAGAGCTTTGATGTTCTCCACCACCCTATCCGGCCGGGTAAAGTCAATGGCCACATCCACCTGGCGGAAGATTCCTTCCTCAGGAATGACCGGAAAAACCGGCGCCCCGGAGCGAATATGGCCTTCCAAGACGTAGGGGTCTACCACGGCGATGACTTCATGTTGCCGGCTCAGGGCCTGGGCTTCGATGAGTTTCCCCATTTTTCCGTAACCAATGATAGCGATACGCATACAGTTCCCCCTTAAGAAGCGTAGACGCCGAAAAAGTGCTTATGTAAACCCTGGACCACCTCCGCACGCTGGGTGTCGTTTACAATAAAACTGATATTCACTTTGCTGGCCCCGGAGGAAACCATCTGCACTGGGATACCCAAGGCGGCGCATACCCCAAAAGCTTGATGAAGGATTTCTGAAGACCGGTTTACATCCCCGATAAGGGTAACAATGGCTTTGCCGGTTTTGATTTCCACCTCCGCAATCCGGCTCAGGTCCTTTTTAAGGGGCTCAAGGTTATAGGATGCGTCCAAGGTGACGGATACCGACACTTCGCTGGTGGCCACCATATCCACGGAAATGCCGTATTGGGCAAAATCCGCAAAGAGTTCGGTCAAGAACCCCGGCTGGCCGAGCATTCGGGTGGATACAATGTCCACCAAAGTTACCTGGGTGCGGGAGGTAATCCCCAAAACCGGTCCCATTTTTTCCCGTTCCGCCACGATCCGCGTTCCCGGCGCACCAGGGTTGTAGGAATTCTTGACCCATACGGGGGTCTTCGTTTTCATACAGGGCTGCATGGCCCGGGGATGCAACACTTGGGCGCCGAAATAGGCTAACTCCGCAGCTTCCTCGTAAGTAACCGCTTCCACAGGCCGGGCATCCTGGACGATCCGGGGGTCCGCAGTGAGAATCCCGTCCACGTCCTTCCATACCTGCACTTCCTCAGCCTGGCATGCGGCAGCGACCATGGTGGCAGAGAGGTCTGAGCCCCCCCGACCCAAGGTGGTAATCGCCCCCTCCCGGTCTTTGGCAATGAAACCAGTCAGCACGGGCACTATTCCCCCCTTAATGAGGGGCATCAGTTTTTCAGGGATGGTGGCCCAGCTTTCCGGGATCAGCTCCGCAGCGGTAAAACGGGAATCCGACACAAAGCCCCCATCCCAAGCATCCACCGCTTGGGCCTTCACACCCATGGACTGGCCATAGGCTGCGACCATACGGGCGGATAGCCGTTCCCCAAAGGACACCAGGTAATCCCGGGTTTTCCCGGTTAGTTCTTTAACCAAGGATATACCCACGAGCAGAACCTGCAATTCCGCCAAGAGGGGCGTAATGGCGCTCATATCAAGCGCAAGTTCCCGTATGGTGTTCTTGTGCAACTCCGCGATTCGTTCAACCGATACAGTACCGGTCTTTAAGGCCATATCCGCAGCTTCCAAGAGATGATCCGTAGTATCGCCCATAGCGGATACGACCAAAACCGGTTTTCGGGGAAGTTCCGGCTTGACCAGGTCTACCACACAACGGATCCGTTCCCCATTGGCCAGAGAACTACCCCCGAATTTCATCACAATCATAGTACATCCTTCATAAAGGCTTTGCCCACGCAAGAACCCAAGGGCTTAGATTCCGCATTTTCTTGAGCCTATCAAAGGATACCTCCTTATGCAATAGTTCCTCACCCCCCCGTTGCCTTGTCATCATGACGACGCTCATACACCGAAGCAATCCAGGGGGAATCCTCGGCGCTGCACTGCTTCGCTTCGCTCGCAATGCCTCACAAGGGCGATATAGTTTCGTATCATGGGGAAGAAAGACCTTCAATGTCCTTAAAATACCGGACCGTCCCGACTTTAAGCTCGTCCGTAGCAGCTTCATCGCAGACGATGATGGCTTTAGGATGCATTTGAAGGCACGAAAGGGTCCACATATGATTAACGCCCCCTTCCACCGCAGCCTGTAGGGCCCAAGCTTTCCCATGGCCGCTCACCAGAATTAGCACTTCTCGGGCGTCCATGATGGTCCCCACGCCGACGGTAAGGGCCGTGGACGGGACCTGGTTCACGTCTCCCTCAAAGAACCGGGCGTTGGCGATCTTCGTATTCGTGGTGAGGGTCTTTATCCGGGTCCGGGACTGTAAGGAAGAACCGGGCTCATTGAAGGCAATATGCCCATCTGCGCCCATGCCTCCGAGAAAAAGCTCAATCCCCCCATAAGAAGCTATCCGTTCCTCATAGGAGCGGCACTCTTCAGCCAAGTCCGTCGCCATGCCATCAAGGATATGGACGTGATTTTTCGGAATATCAATATGGGAAAAGAAATGGTCCCACATAAACCGATGGTAACTCTGGGGATGATCCGCACTGAGCCCCACATATTCGTCCATATTGAAGGTAACCACCTTAGCGAAGGACACCTTCCCATCCTTATGGGCCTTAATAAGCTCCCGGTATATTCCCAAAGGACTTGAGCCCGTAGGAAGTCCCAGCACAAAAGGCTTGTCAGGCCGGGGATCAAAGGTGTTGATCCGCTGGATAATATACGAAGCCACCCAACGGCTGGCTTCCTCGTAATGGGGATGAATAACAAGGCGCATTATGTTCTCCTTACCAAGTGTTTTTTTTGATGATCCCCCGGGCGATAACCAGAAGAATCTTAAAATCCCGGTCAAAGACCGTGATATCCGCATCCCTGCCGGGGATAATCGAGCCTTTTAGCCGGTGACCCATGACTTGGGCCGGATTAAAACTGGCCGCCTTTACCGCGTCTTCCAGGCTGAATCCAAAGGACGCGAGGTTTTTCACCCCCTGGATCATGGTTAAAGCGGAACCGGCAATGACGTCGTCTTCTTTCCGGTGAAAGGTCCCGTCATGGAACACCACTTCTTCCCCATTAGCAAAGAAAGGGCCTTCGGCCTGTTCCGTGGGTTTAAGGCCGTCGGTAACCAGCACGATCTTGTCAACGGGTTTATCCTGCCGTAGCAGCCTAAACAAGTCGGGATGCACATGATACCCGTCGGCGATGATTTCACAAGACATTTCCCGGTGGATGAGGATCGCCCCCACGGCATTGGGGTTTCGATGGTCCAGCTTACTCATGGCGTTAAACAAATGGGTGGCGTGAAGGATTCCCGCCTGCATACCCTCCACCATGTTTTCGTATTTCGCGTCCGTATGCCCGGCCTGGGGGATAATCCCCTTTTTGATGCAATACAAGGCTAATTTTCGCATCCCCGTGATCTCCGGGGCTACGGTCATGTTGACAATATGTCCCTGGGACGCCTCCCACAGTTGTTCCATGAAGTCCAGGTTCACAGGCTTCAGGGTTTCAGGCTTTTGCACCCCTAGCCGAGTAGGGGAGAGAAAGGGACCTTCCAGGTGGAGGCCCAGGATCTGGGCTCCCTCCTCTTTGCCTATGGCCGCAGCGGCCCTACGTACTGCAGTGAGCATCTGCTCATAATCCCCCGGATAGATGGTAGGATGAAAAGCCGTTACCCCGTATTGCACCAGCAGCCGGGACATTTCCAGGATCGACTCAGTGGAAGCGTCTTCCGTGCCGAAACCGCCGAAGCCGTGGATATGCGTATCAATGAATCCCGGCGTAATATACGCGCCGCCTACATCAATCAACTTCACATCCTGGGCGAAGTGTTTTTGTTCAAACCGTTTCTGAGAAAAAACATCCGTTACCTTGCCGTCTTCGAGCAGTACGGCGCAGTGTTT
>JAITJK010000224.1 GCA_031278935.1 Spirochaetaceae bacterium
CGGATCGAGCCGTTCCGCAGTTTCCCAGAGCAAGGCCCCATCCTTGAGCAGCCGGCCCTCCTCATAATCGTAAGACGCCGCAGCTTTTGGGATCAACGCCACCTCAAAGTCCCGGGATTTGTGCAGATAAGTCAGCGCCCGGCCAGGATACCCCTCAAAAGCCCTGTAATACTGGATCAGGGCCTCAAGCCGGGTTTCTTCGGTCTCCCCTGCCCCTCCATCCGGGCTTTCATAGGCCTGGGCCGAAAGAAAACTATATTTCCAAAAAAGCTTTCGGTGGGTGGATGCCTTGTACCGGTAGGAAATCCCCCGAAAAATCCGCTGTATCCCCTCCCTCAAGGTCCAGACCGGGACCAGGTACTCGGTCTTTTCAAGGCCCTCATACACATTGGCCAGAATCTCGTGGAGGTCCCGTTTGTACCGGACCGGGTCAATACCATAATTGAGCATCCAAGACAGGTCCCCCTGCTTGAGGCAGTCTTCAGCATACAGCCGGGCTTCTTCCAGCCGTCCGGCGATCTGATAAGACTGGGCGAGGTTGACCTTGGAAAGGGGGGAGGTATCCATCTCATAAGCCCCCTGATAATCCGCAAAGGCCTGTTTGAATTCCAGCCGCCGGAGATACAACTCCCCTCGAGCAAGCCGGCCCGAGGCGCGGTTCTGGGCCACCAGGGATGCGTTAGTCCGCTCTAGGGCCCGGTCGAAATGGTAGAACCGGGTCTCCAGGATCGACAGGTTATAGTTGGCCACTGCGGTAAAAAGATCCGCTCCCAGGGCTTCAGAACCCGCGATGGCCTCAAGATACCAATACTTGGCCTCCTCATACTGGAAGAGATCCGAATAGATAGTTCCCAAAGTCATAGCAAAATCCGGGTTCGCCCCGGAGCGGTCCAAGGCGTCGAGGAGTAACAAGCGACCTTTTTCCAGGCGGTGCAGCTTATAATACATCCATCCCAGATTGCCAATGGCTTCCTTATTATCCGGTTCCAGGAGGAGGAGCCGTTCCAGATAGTCCACAGACACCCGGTCGTTATTCAGATACCCCGCAGTCCGAGAAAGCTGGTACAAGACCTCTGTATCTTCCGGCAATAGGGCCTCCACCTTCCGGTATTGCTCCCAGGCAAGGCCGTAGAGCCGGCGCTTATAGTACAAGTTTCCCAAAGCCCAGGGAAAACTCGATTCTTCCGGGTACCATTGGGCGCCTTGGGTGTAGAGCTCAATGGCCCGTTCCCAGTTTTCCGCACGCTGGGCTTCCAGGGCTTGGGAGTAGAGGAAGCCCGGGGCCCGGTCCTCGGCATTGGGGTCTTGGGCTTTTGCAGGAGAGCCACCCAGAACAAGGAGTACAAGCCCGATTCCCAGGGCCTTATGCCCCAAGACGCGGCGCCCCTCACGCCGGGGCGGTGTGGGCCTAAGGATCAGGGCCAGGGGAGGCAGCAGCCAGGAAAGGACCCGCCGAAGCTGCGGTACAGCCTGGGCATAGGCAACGGAGAACCGGGCATAGGCGCCGGTCATGGCGGCTAGGTCCTCGTTCCCAAAGGCCGGGGCATAGCGAGCGGCGGCAGCGGCCTGGTACAAGGGGTACACCCCGCAGATGTGGCGGTCCAATTCCCTGGCCCATTCCCCCTCCCCAAGGCCTGCGTCCTTTTGGTAGCCCCCCAAGGCAAGTCGCCGCCGGGTGTGGGCCCAGAATCGCTTCGCCTTGGTGCGGGACTTCCGGCTGAAGCGCAGGGCGAACCAAAACTGAAGGCGCAGGGCGATAAAACTCCCCGCCCCTATAAGGCAAAGAAGCCAGACCCAGGAGGCCCGAAAGAACCTAAGCGCTGCGGCTCCCCATTCCCGGTCTCCCGCGCTGCGAGGGGCTTCCCCGGCGGCGCCCTGCTTGGGACGCAGCTTCGAACGGTTGTCCAGGATTTCTTTCATAAGCCGTTCAAACTGCTCTGGGGAAACCCCCATAGACAGGCGAAACTCCTCTCCCTCGGCTAACTGTTCCGTGGTCGGATCGTATTCTATCCACCCGTATCCGGGAAACAGAACCTCCACCCAAGCATGAGCCATATCGGAGCGGACCGGGTAGTAATCGAAGGTATTGGTCTCAGGTTCAATGAAAAAGCCCGCAGCCACCCGGGCGGGGATCCCCAGGGAACGCAGGAGCAAGGCCATGGAAAAGGCGTAATAGGAACAGTAACCCTTTTTGGACTGGAACAAGAAAAAGCCCAGCTGGTCCCCGTCAGGGGCAATCCCTGGCTTGAGGCTGTACCGGTAGTCCCCGTATTTCAGATACTCATAAATTCCCTGCACCTGGTCCCAGTAATTCTCACTCCCCCGGATGATGCCCTGGGCCAAGGCCCGTAGCCGCTCATCCTTGCCATATTCCGTGTACACCTCATAAGCTTCCGGACTCAAGCCGAATCCCTCGGCACTCCGAGGCTCCTTCACCGCGTCCACCAGTTCAAAGGGCAGGGCTTCGCTGGCATAACTTTGGACCCCATAGGCCGTGCTAAAAGACGAGGCATCCCAGCTTTCAAAGGGGATAACCACCCTGGGCTCATTCATCCCGATAAAGGCGGAAGCGTCGAAGTTCACCAGGTAATACTCCTGATTCGTTAGGCGGTAGGCCGTGTTTGGTTCCTGTGGGGCCAGCGTCGTGGCTGCATCGGGAAGTTTCTGGGGATGGGTCTTCTCGTCCAGGCGCTCATAGCGGAAAAAGCCCTGTTTCGGGGTGTATCCTGAGAGGACGTAACGGCGCAAAAGGATATGACGGTCTTCCGCGTCTTTCTTCACGATAAACACCAGGTCCTCGTTCATGGAGATTTCGCTTTCCAAGTGCAAGAACTGGGAAAAGTCAAAGCTGAAAAGCTTTGGTTCAAGGAGGCCCCCCCCCTGGTCCACGGCCCGTTCCTGGGAAGGGCGAAGGAACAAGACTCCTCCGAGAAGCACCAGGAAGCAGACCGCAAGTCCCGCGCCCAGGGCTTCGCCTTTTCGCAGCCGGAATTCCGGTGGGCACGAGAGGATCAAGGCAAACAGCTGGAGTACCAGGATGAGGGTGAAGAGGGCGAGCATGAAAATAGGCCAGCGGTAGAGGACAAGGCTCGCGGCATGGGCGATGCTAAAGACCACTAAAAGGAGGGTATCCGCGAGGATCAGGTCCGCCCGCAGGAATATCCGGGATCGACAGGAAAAATACGTAGTTATCCCAGCCCAGTAAAAGGGAATGAGGAACACAAAGGTATTTCGACTCAAGGAGAGGAGCAGGCCGTCTAGGATTACGGCGGTGTCCGGGAACAGGACTCGAGGGAAAGCGATGATGAGCTCGGTAGCGCCAGGGATAAAGGCCAGGATGAGCGCCGCCTGCCCGGGACGGACGCCATTCCGGGCCAGAAGCGCCCCGGCTATAAAGGCTGCGGCTAGGGTGCAGATGAACACCGGGGTGTCTGCCAAGTCTTTAGCCAGGAGGCAGAACTGCCAAAGAATCAAGGCCAAGGCCAAGGAGCGGAGCATGAGGGCGGCCTTATGGGAACGAGAGCATGGTTCCATTTCAGGATAGTAGCATTCATAGCAAAAAATGGAAAGAACGGTTCCTTGACCTTCCGGGAAGGGTATTCTATGCTTCCCTCATGCGAAAAGCGGTTTTTCCGGGGTCCTTTGATCCCCCGACATTAGGACATCTCAATATTATTGAACGGGCCGGTTCTCTTTTTGAGGAGCTCGTGGTGGTGATTGCGGAAAATCCCCAGAAAAAGTACCTGTTTTCTGCGGCGGAGCGGGTTGCCTTGATGCAGGAGCTCGTGAAGGACCGGGGTAACATCAGTGTATGCAGTTGGAATTCCTTGATGGTAGACTTTATGCGGCAGCAGGACATCCGCATCATCCTGCGGGGGGTCCGGGGGACCGATGACTTTTCCTACGAGTTTGAGATTTCCATGATCAACAAGGCCCTGGATCCGCACATCGAGACCTTGTTTATGACCACAGACCCCCGGTATTTTGTGCTCCGCGCCTCGGCGGTGAAGGAGATCGCCTTTTTCCAGGGCGACATTTCCTCCATGGTTCCTCCCCAAGTCGAAGCCGCCTTACGGCTGAAGTTCCCCCATGCCCTTGAGTCCCGCCAGCGGGTTTAAGGCCCCTCCCTGGCTGTGGTGGCAGCAGGGGAGCGGGCCACAGGTTTTACCGCTCCGTCTTACTAGGCTCACCGCAGGGGCCTGTCGTGGAAAAGGTAAGTTGGTGTCCTGCACCATGCCCTATACCATGACGGCGAAAAAATCCGCATACCTTGGGCCCGAGACTCTTGACAAAGCACAAGGAATGCGATAGCCTTTCACCTATGATT
>JAITJK010000252.1 GCA_031278935.1 Spirochaetaceae bacterium
GTTGAACGTCAGAGTACAGTGGCTGCACAGTTCAGCCGAGCTTTTTTCAACAGGATTCTCCATTGTAGAGTCGCCTCAGGGACGCGCTTTCCAGCAATATATAGACGCGGTTTCAAGACCGCCCGCTTGAAAGCCTGCGGTGGGTGAAGCGCCAAGTGGGAAGGTCGCGGCGCCTTCCAGGACAGGTGGTATGAAAAAGATTATAGGTTGTTTTATATTGAGTGTTTCTGTTACCCTTTTTCTATTTCCCGATGAAATTAGTAATACCCCCCCCCCCCCCCCTGGGACTCTCGCTGGTATTTCACGAAATGGGTTGGAATATACTCCATTCCCTTACCTATAATTTTGGCATGAATATGATCGGAGCCGGCTTAGGAACCTGGGCGTTTATCGAAACCGGCCTTGATTGGCAATGGCGAAATATTAGCTATCACCATACCTGGCTCACCTATTGGGGGCGTCCCGGATTATATATGGGCTATATTGTCCCGGCCCTGACACCGCTTCTCACCTACACCATCGGCCGGTTTACCGAAGATAGAACGTTACAAATTACGGGTATGGCCTTAACCCAGACGCTCATGGTAACCCTGCTTATTCAAACACCCTTAAAGATGGTTAGCGGCAGAGCATTGCCAGGTATTGTAACGGAACTGGATCATACCCGGAATTCTCGCTCTGATAATTTCAGCAATGAATTTAACTGGTGCAATAATAATTTTATTGGAGGCTGGCCAAGCGGTCATACGGCCAATGCCTTTGCGGCAGCGGCGACTTTATCAGAACTATACCACGAAAACTGGTGGTTTAAAATAGGTTTGTTTTCTTATGCCTCCTTAATTGGTCTTGGCGTTACCTTGGATGTGCACTGGGCTTCAGAAGCCTTTGCGGGAGCTTTGATAGGCTATGCAGTAGGCAAAACCGTAGGTAAAAGTTTTAGGAAATTACTAGAAGGGGATACCCATAATCAGCAACTATCCTTCTCTATTACCCCAAACAGCATAGGCCTCATAATCCACCTGCCCCCGATGGGCCCCAGGGAAGAGGGCCCGCCTCGCTTCGGGTCTGACCCCACAGCCCGTGACAAGTACGGGCGCCGCTCTTTCTAACCCTGCGGTCCCCCGCTATGCCTACCACAGGTGTCTTGGATGAGGCGGGTGAAAAGGTTGCCGTATTTTTCCATCTTTACCTTTCCTACTCCGGAAACCGCTAAAAATTGTGCGGGAGTCCGGGGCTTTTTCCGGCACATATCCTGTAAAGAAGCATCGGAAAAAATAATGTACGCCGGTAGGCGGGCCTCATGGGCAAGATGGTTTCGCAGGGCCTTGAGCTTGCTAAGAAGGCTTTCGTCCAATGACGAAAGTCCCTCCAAGTCTTCCGATTGCTTGTGCCTCGGAGAAGCGCTCTCCTTGGGCAGCATCATCAAGAGCGGCGTTTTCTCCTGGATAACTTCCCAGGATCGGGGAGCTATACAGAGTACTGGATACGCGTCGCCCTCCAGGACCAGATAATTCTGAGCCACCAGATAATCCAGAATGGTCCTGATGCGATGGGCATCCGTATCCGCCATGATACCGTAGGTACTCAGCGTATTAAGGCCCTGGCTGAGTAGCTTCTGCCCTTTGCCACCCCGGAGTATATCTACCACCATGAGCTTGCCAAAACGCTTCCCGCGCTGCTCGATGCGATACACGCAGGAAATAATTTTCTGCGCGGCCACCCGGATATCCACCGATTCAAACTGGGTGGTACAATTAGAGCAGTTTCCGCAATAGTGCCCGGGGGTATCGCCGAAATAGGCCAGAAGTTGAGAGCGCAGGCAGTCGTGGGTCGTGGCGTAGTAGGTCATGGCTTTCAGCAACTCTAGGTTATGCCCTACAAGCTCCGGGTCTCGGGGCGGCTCCCCAGGAGCACTGGTGGTAATGAGATACCGGTTGGTCTGCACGTCCTGAGGGCTGTAATAAAGGAGACAGTCCGCAGCTTCCCCATCCCGGCCCGCCCGGCCCGCTTCCTGATAATAACTTTCAATATTTTTGGGCATATTGTAATGAATAACAAAGGACACATTGGACTTGTCGATCCCCATGCCAAAGGCGTTGGTGGCCACCATGAGGGGCTTGCGATCATAGATAAAGTCGTCCTGGTTGTGCTGCCGTTCCTCGTCCTCCAGACCTGCGTGATACCGGGTAGCCGCAAAGCCTGCGGCGTTCAGGTCATCGCACAGGTCTTCCACGGTTTTCCGGGTGGCGCAGTAGATAATCCCGCTTCGGTCTGGGTATTTTTTCAGATACTCAAGCAAGGCCCGCATTTTATCCTGGGCGTAGGGGATCCGCTGAACCCCAAAATACAAGTTCTCCCGGTTAAACCCCGTGGTAAGGATGAAAGGGTCTTCCAACTGCAAGATGGCGAGAATGTCCGCTTTCACCTTGTCCGTGGCGGTGGCGGTAAAGGCCGCAGTGATGGGCCGTGTCGGGAGGCTCTGGATAAAGGACTGGATTAGGAAATAACTAGGACGAAAATCATGGCCCCACTGGGAAATACAATGGGCCTCGTCAATCACCACCATGGCAATCGGCACTTGTTCCCCCAGCAGCCGCAGGTCCTCTCGCTTGAGTCGCTCCGGCGCCAGATAGAGCATCTTGTACCGTCCCTCCCGGGCGCGGCGTATGGTGTCATAGTAGTCCTCCGGGGTGAGGGAACTGTTGAGGTAGGCCCCGGGAATATCCCCTGCCTCTAGGGCGTTGACCTGATCCTTCATAAGGGAGATGAGAGGAGAAATTACCAGGGTAAGCCCATCCAAGAGTAGGGATGGAACCTGATAGCAGAGGGACTTCCCCGCTCCGGTGGGCATTACCGCTAAGACATCCCGGCGATTCAGAAGGGCGCGGATGATCTCCTCCTGGCCTTGGCGGAATTGGGTAAATCCAAAATAGGTTTTGAGAATGCCCAGTATATCCTGCTCCACCCCTAACTCATGAAGGGGCGTATTGGCATCTAGCATGGAGTCCATTATACCGGCCCAGGGAAAAAAGGGAAAGGCCGCGCATTGCCCAGGGGCCTCCTTTCCGGTATGCTTTTTGTTGGAGGGGGATTATGCGATTGGCCATAGGGGACATCCACGGACGGGATTTTTGGAAACCGTACCTGGAAGAAGATTTTTCGGAATGCTATTTTGTGGGGGACTATTTTGATAGCGGGTATCTCTTCTTTATTCGGGAATATGCGAACTTCAAAGAAATCTGTGAACGGGCCCGGGCGGATAGGCGCATAAAACTGTGCCTGGGAAACCATGATTATCACTACCTGGGAGGGGTCTCTGAACGGTATTCCCGGTATCAGGCGGGCTATAGCCACAAAATTCGCGCGGTCCTGGAGGAAAACATGGATCTCCTTGAGGTAGTGTATGGTACGGCGGATCAGTACCTCATTTCCCATGCGGGAGTTTCCACCTGGTTCATGGAGCGGATGCAGCAGGCCGGATACGCCGCAGTAGAAGACATCAACCGGGCTTTTGCCCAAGACCCCAAGGCCTTTGGCTTTAACGGCGCCAACCCTTTTGGGGACGACATTACCCAAGGCCCCTTGTGGATCCGGCCCCGCTCCCTGGAGCAGCAGCCCTTGGCCGGCTACCATCAGATTGTGGGCCACACCCCGGCGCCGGAAATCAAGACCACGGACCTTAAGGCCAAAGCCCGGATAACCTACATAGATACCCACGGGGGGAACACCGTGTACTGGTTCTAAGGGGCAGGGGCTCAAAAGTCGATAGCTATTATACCAATTATAAACGTGATACGGAGGTCTAACCCTGTGAGGGTGGAACGGCGCGCCGAAGAACGAGATGGGTTTATTCTAATACCCTTGGCGGGACTGTCCGGGTTGACGCCCTCTTGGAGCGGATCCCCCTCTTCAGTCGTAATGCCTATGCTCTGCCATTTGCCCTAGAGTCGAAGGAATGCGACGGAGCAATCCAGATGAGCAGCCACTGCACTGGATTGCTCCGTCGCTGCGCTCAGGGCCACAGCGGCCTCTGTTACTGTTTTTCCAGTATTAATTCCGGTGAACCTTCGCCCATGAAACTGAGAACTCTTATCTTTGTTCCATGTTGGTTTATCTCACCGTCCTCCAACGTATCGGCTATATGCGCTCGAATGGATCCATAAGAGCGCATATAACCGCACACAGACATACTAATCTATCCAGCTTTCAGTATTTCTTAACTCGAGAGGAAAACCTATCCGCAATAGGGGGGGTAATTATATAAATAGCGTACTAACTTCATGGAATAAATAATAGCACTATTTTTAAAATGTCAAGGTATTTTAAGCTTTTTTGTTTTTTTTACTTTCTCCAAAAAACAACCGAAAAGCCGCGCCCAAACCATCCAGCATGGCATGGGCGCGGTGTAGACCCTAGGGTCCCTTATCCGCTAGTGGCACCAGCCCCTGCCGTAGCCCCGGTTGCGTCCCCCATATCCGCCACCGGGGTATCCACCTTGGGCTAGAGTGGGAGCCACCTCATAATCCTTGCCGTTGAGGGTGAGCTTTACCGGTTGCAGCCAGCTCGAAAACCCGTCGCCGTATACATACCCTTCCACCGTAACTTTGGCCCCTTCTTTAAGACCATCGATGAAGCCGACAAACCGTGAAAGGCCACGGACGTAGTAGGTCTCGCCACCGGCCTCAAGCACGATGCGTCCAGTCCGCAGCGCCAAGGCGCCTGTTACCGACTGGGCAGCGCTGCCCGAGTTGAGCCACCGGCCTTGGGCGCCAGCCGCGCCGGCTAAAACCAGGACCAGGACCGCCGCCATACCCAGTTTTTTCATTCTTTCCATAAGAAAACCTCCGTGCATGGTTTCATGCATCTTTCGTTTACCGGGAACTTCGTCCCGGCTCGTTACTATAGGATACGAAAGAGGGGCCGCGAAAACGTAGGCCCGGCAGTGAATTCTTACCAGCACCATCGGCCTCGCCCTATACCGCTCCGGCGCCGCCCCCTCCCCGTACCCCGGTGGTGGCCTGGGGGGCTCTGCGGGGTGGGCAGGGTTTCCTGCATGGCTTTCTGGTACCGTTCGATGGTATATGCCTCAAAAACCGTGCGCTTGTCCTGGTGTTCTTGGAACGTAAGAAGGCTCAGGGAGCGTTTAAGGTCCTTGGCTCTCCCCAGATCCTCCTGGGCGATCCGCACCCGCAGGGCGGCCCCAGGCCCAATGCTGCGGGATAGGGCCCTAAGGGTCGCTTGATATGCCTCTGGGAGCTTTCTGTTCCGCAGGCTCCGCGCCGCCGCGGCGTCCACAGCCTCCACCGAGAGGGGCCGCGCCGCCAGGACCCGGCCAAAGCGGTTATAGGCCAGTTCCAGCGAACCATTGCCTGCGGCCCCGCTTCCGTAGTCCAGGTATACATACCCGGCGCTGGTATAATAGAAGTGATAGGCCCCTATACCCACTGCGGCTAGTACCAGCGCGGCCAGGGCCGCCGCGAAGGCAATTTTTTTCCGGTTATAGGCGATATGGATAACCATGCCTACCTGCCCATTATCCGGGGTAGGAATAGAGCCGAATTTTCCGTTGGTAAAGAGGACGACGCTTTTCTGCGCCCCAATCTTCATAATCACCCCTTTCATCGCGTTGCCTCCTGGTCAAAAAAATCAGGCAAAAAGGTATGCATATAGGGATAATCCCCCGTTACCATCAGGATCAAGGCCAGGATATACCGGCGGTATTTGTCGATGACCTTGTCCGAAACACCGGCGCTCTGGGCCAAGGCCTTCACCGGCAACTTACGGGTCTCCCGCATCTGGGCTACCAGGGTTTCGCTTTCCAGGGCCCTCCGGACGACGGCGTGGCAGGTCCGCCGGGACCGCTCTTGTTTCGGGCAATCCCGCACTAGGTCAAAACAATCAAAACCCCATTGGGCCAATTCCGCGTCAATCTCCCCTATCTCCAACTGCAACTGTTTTTGTTCCTCCTGTAGGTCATAGCTGCGCTGGGAAGCCTCATATTCCCAGGACGCGCCCTCGCCGGTTTCAGGAAACCCAGAGGAGAGGGACTTTTGCATGCCCCGTTCACGGCGGGCCGCGTCTATGAGCCTATGGCGTATCACCGTTTGGGCGTAGGGAATGAAGGCCCCCTCCTCGCCCTTATAGGTTTTCACGCTTTGGATAAAGCCTAGCATCCCCTCGGACAGGTGGTCTCTTCGCTCCTGGGGCTTAAAGAAAACCTGGGTCACACATTTTTTTATGAAAGGCATATACGCATGGATGCACCGGTTCAATGCCGGGTTATCAGTCTTTGCGCGCTCCAGTTGTTCCCGCAGCGACCGTTCTTCCCCTGCTCTTGGGATTTCATTCATTGCCTTTAAATATACCTAAGGGGAGTTCGATAGGAAGAGGGTCTGACCCCATACAAGGGTGGATTCCCTCTGCCCCCTGCCGTGCTTGACAGCCCGCATGCCCTTCCCTATCATCAAAGCACTATGACACCTTACGGTAATGAAGCCGCGCTGGCACGGCAGAAAATCGAAGATGCGATGCTTGCCCATCTGGACAATCTCACCAAACCCCGGGGCAGCCTCGGTAAATTGGAAGAGTATGCTATCAAGATGGCAGGGATTCAGAACCAGGTTCCCCCAGAGATTCGGAAGAAGGGAATTTATGTGTTTGCCGGGGATCAGCGGATCACCGAAGAAGGGGTATCCCTGTACCCTGCGGAAGTTACCTACCAGATGGTACTGAATATGCTTGCAGGCGGGGCGGGGATCAATGCCCTGGCAAGAGGCACCGGCTGGGAGATGACTGCGGTGGACGCCGGGGTTGCCGGGGACTTTCCTCCGGATGAGGACCTGCCGCCCCAGGGTTCATGCCGGTTTATCCGGGCCAAGATAGGGAAAGGTTGTGGAAACTTCTATAAAACCCCGGCCATGAGCGCGGAAGATGTGGCTAAGACCCTGGAACAGGGAAAACGTTTAGCCCATGACGCCCAGGCACAGGGCTATGACCTGGTGGCCATCGGGGACTTAGGGGTTGGCAATACCAGCACCGCCGCAGCCATGCTCATTGCCGCAGGGTTTTCTCCGGGTGAGATGATAGACCGGGGAACCGGCATTGACCAGGAACGGCTGGAACACAAGAAACGGATCATCCGGGAAGCCGTGGCCCTGCGCAAACCGGCTCAAACCGGCGAGGCCATCCTGGAACAGGTCGGCTCTTTTGACCTGGGCATGATGAGCGGCTTTATCCTGGGGCTGGCGGGCAAAAAGATCGCCTGCGTCCTTGACGGCTTCCCGGTAACTGCTGCGGCCTACGTGGCGGCCATGATAAATCCCCAGGTGAAGGAGTTCCTCTTCGCCGGGCATCAATCCAAGGTCGCCGGGCACCGACCGGTATTGGATAAACTGGGCCTCTCGCCGGTTGTGTCCCTGGATTTACACTTAGGCGAAGGAACCGGCGCAGTTATCGGCGGCTTCATCGTGGAGCTTGCGGTCCTCACGGCCCGCAGCATGGCGTCCTTTTCCCAGGCTCAGGTTTCGGGGAAGGATATTGTGGAAGACCGGTATTAGTCTAAGCCTTGAGTATGTTTAACCGGTTCCGCTCTACCTTGAGCCTGGTTTCACGGTTTCCTATCAAGCGGGGTAAGGAACACTTTGATCTGTCCCGGGCGGATTTTTATTTGCCCATTACGGGGGTGTTTCCGGCCCTAGGGGGGATGGCGGTGCTGGGAGCGGGCTCCCTCTTCACGGGAAGTCCCGTTCTCGCGGTTATCCTCGCCCTTATCGCCCAATACCTGGCCTTTAACCTGTTTCATCTCGATGGGCTTATGGACACCGCTGACGCCTTCCTCGGCTCCTTTGATCGGGAGAAGCGGTTTGCGGTCCTCAAAGATTCCCGGATCGGGGTGTACGGCTTTTTCGCGGGAGTGGCAGTCTTGAGCCTTAAGGCGGGGCTGCTGTATGCCTTGTTTCCCTATCTGGTGTATTTTCCCGCGCCCCTCTTGGCTTATCCTATCAGTGGACGTTTCAGCGCGGCCTTGATCCCCGGTTTAACCACTCCAGCCAAACCGGGAGGTCTTGGGGCTATGGTCAAGGAGAGCCGGCCTCTCCGGGCGTTTCTGGGGCTGCTCATGAGCCTCGTGCTGTGGATGGCGCTGGTTTGGGGCATCAGCGCCCTTTTCATTCTGGAGGATCACCGGTACGCTCTTTCAGGTATCCTCCTTGGGGTATCCGTGGGGGCGAGCCCCCTGGTGTCCGTGTTTTTGGCTCGGCTCTACCGGAAGCATCTGGGGGGCTATACCGGAGACGCTCTGGGCGCTGCAGTGGAGCTTGCGGAAATCCTGCATCTCACCATGGCCCTGGTCATTTTGGCCCGGATAGGCTGAGATAACCCCGGGGCATTGGTCATTGTGCGCTCCTCCCCATACAAAAGGGCAGGGCAAGCAGCGCGGTTTGGTGGTTTAAAATCGGAATCACCGGATAAGCCCTTGGGAGGGCTTGATATTCCTGATCTCTCTATGCTAGGCTTACCCATCCTGTTTCTTCAGAATCAGGGAGTTTATAACGGAACTTTTGGACTAAAAGGATACATACGTATGAAGTCATTTGTATTGTCACCGCTCTTAGGGGCACCTGACGCCGCTGCAGCGGGAGCTGGGCCGGGGTCGATTATCTCTACCTTCGTTCCCTTTGCCATGATTATTGCCATTTTTTACTTTCTTATTATTCGTCCCCAGAACAAAAAGC
>JAITJK010000268.1 GCA_031278935.1 Spirochaetaceae bacterium
ACCCTGGGCGCGGATATGGCTATGATGCCTATGGGCGAGGGTATCGGAATACAGCTCACCAAGGCGCCAAACCTCGCCTTAATCCTGGGCATCAGTTTTGTCATGGGTCTTATCATCACCATCGCCGAACCGGACCTCCAGGTCCTGGCCCGGCAAGTTCCTTCGATCCAGCCCTCCATGGTGTTGATCCTCACCGTAGGGGTCGGGGTGGGCTTCTTCCTCGTCGTGGCTATCATCCGCATCCTTTTCAAAATACGCCTTTCCCTGCTCTTGCTCGTGTTTTACCTGCTTACTTTTATCGTGGTGTTTTTAGCCCCGGCGAACTTCATCCCCGTGGCCTTTGATTCCGGGGGCGTTACCACCGGCCCCATCACGGTCCCTTTCATCTTGGCTTTAGGCGTCGGCGTTGCTTCTATCCGAAGCGACCGGCATTCTAAGGACGACAGCTTCGGCCTGGTGTCCCTGTGCAGCATCGGTCCGATTATGGCGGTCCTCCTTCTGGGGATCTTTTATAAGCCCAGCGGCGCAGAGGTAGAATCCCTTACCGTGCCACAGGTGGCCACCTCTCGGGACGTGGTCCTCCGGTTTGCCTTACAGTTTCCCCAGTACCTGGAGGAGGTGCTGAAGGCCCTAGCGGCGATTGTCATCTTTTTTCTGGTCTTCCAGTTCATTTCCCGGCGTTTCAAGCGTCATCAAATCGTGCGGATCGTCGTGGGGTTCTTGTATACCCTCATCGGCCTGGTGGTTTTCTTAACCGGGGTGAACGTGGGCTTTATTCCTGTGGGGCATCTTTTGGGATCTGAGCTTGCCGCGTCGCCATTGAAGTGGATCCTCGTGCCCTTCGGCATGGTCATCGGTTACTTCATCGTAGATGCGGAACCGGCGGTCCACGTGTTGACCAAGCAGGTAGAAGAGATTTCTTCCGGCGCTATTACCCAAAAGGTGCTAAAGCGCGGCCTTGCGGTGGGTATGGCCCTGGCTCTGGCCATTACCATGCTACGGATCCTTTTGGGCATTTCGATTATCTGGATTCTCATTCCCGGTTATGCCTTTGCGCTACTCCTGACTTTCCTGGTGCCAAAGATCTTCACCGGTATTGCCTTTGACTCAGGGGGCGTGTGCAGCGGCCCCATGACCTCCACCTTCCTTTTGCCCCTGGCCATGGGAACCTGTGAAGGCGCTGGGGGCAACCTGATGACCGACGCCTTCGGCATTGTGGCCATGGTTGCCCTGGCGCCGCTGATCGTCATTCAGGGGCTAGGACTCATCTACGGCAGTAAGCTCAAGCGGTCCGCCAAGAAGACCGAAGAGGAAATCCAGAAGATCCGCACGGAGCGTACGGATGAAATCATTCTCTTCGACCAGGAGGCCTGGTATGAAGCCTAAGACAAGCCCTCCGCCCCGGGGGGGGCTGAAGCTGTTGTTTGTGATTATTGACTGGAACAAGCTGAAAGTTGTCTCCAAGGTTTTTGAGCAAGAAAACATCCGCTTCCATTTCGTGAGTAAAGGGAAAGGCACGGCGAATTCGGAGATTCTGGATCTCCTGGGGCTTGGTTCCAGCGAAAAAGCGGTGATTCTTTGCGTGGAAGCGGTGGGTATGGCGCCTGTTTTGATACAAGAAGTACGGAAAAGACTCGGCGCCCGGAGCGTAGGGGCGGGAATTGCCTTTACGATACCTCTTTCCGGGATAAATAAGCTCATTTTTCAGCTCTTTAGTGAATCCTCGGACCGGAGTACGCGGTCGGAAGGGGAGAATAGGGAAGCAACGAAAGGGGAGGAAGAGGCGGTGAGCGGCGTGATTAAGAACGATCTTATCATATCCATTGTGAATCAGGGTTACAGCGATGAATTTATGACCCTGGCCCGGGAAGCTGGGGCTACGGGGGGTACGGTGATAAGCGCCCGTGGGCTGGATCACCAGAAGCGGGTTAAATTTTTCGGCGTATCCCTGCAGGATGAAAAGGAAATCATTCTTATCCTTACCAGCCGGGAACGGAAGGCGCCCATCATGGAGGCCGTGAGTCAAGCCTACGGTATGACTACCGAAGCGGAGGGCCTGGTCTTCTCTCTGCCGGTGGACAAAGTCATGGGCCTAAACGGCGCCCCTCAAGAGGTCTAACCCGCTTGCGGGGCTTTGCCCTCAGCCTTGCTCCGTCCAAGGCAGGCGCGTAGCAGGCATAGGAGAGAAGATGGCCATGCATAGGGTGTACAGAACGGTAGCTTTCGCTATGTTGGTGGGGTGTTTTTTCTGGGGCCCCCTTTACGGTGCGGAGAAGATCGATTTTTGGGATACGGCTGTGCGGCGGGCATACGATAAATGGGCCGGCCAGGGCCGGGATTTTTTGATAGGGGACGCCGATAACTACCAGGGCCTTGTGTAGAAAGACCTGGATACCTTAAAACAGGTTCTTTCCTGGGCCGAAAAGTATGATCTAAAAATAGTAATCGTACCGCTGTCCCTTCCTGGATGCCGATGGTCCCAGCATAACCACAATCGTTATGATTCGCGCCTTTGGGAACACTCCCACTATCAGGACGCGGCAGTTCGTTTTTGGGTTGACCTGGCCGGAGCATTACGAGACTACGACGGTATTGTGGCCTACGATAGTATCAATGAGCCCTATCTGGAGATACAAACCGGCCTTGCGGAACAAACCACCCTGGGGGATGCGCGCGGTTTCCCCTCTGGTACGCCCAATACCAAGATACGAACCGGGATTCTACGCTCAGCCTTGGTCCTATTGGCAGGCCCAAGAGCGAGGCGAATCTCCCGATCCGCCCCGCAAGCCCAATGCCCTCTTTAACGCCATCCTAAAATACTTATACTAGCCCCGGCGGGCCAATTGGTTACAGGGCATATTCCCCAAGCTATGCGCCTTGCCGGTGATTGCCTCAGCTCGGCAGCTTGGGTATAGTAGCCTCCAAGGAGATTATATGGAAAACCCAAGTGATGCACTCACAACGCCGCCCTTTATTATTGAGGGAGAGGTCTTAGTGAAGTATACCGGAGCGGAAGCCCTTCCGGTGATCCCCCAGGGGATACAAGTCATAGGGAAAGAGG
>JAITJK010000012.1 GCA_031278935.1 Spirochaetaceae bacterium
CCAGGAAAGAATCCGGCGTTTCAATTCGGCGATTTCATCGGGCGCGCCGGAAAAATCCGCGCCCGCCAGCGGTTCTACCACCAAGGCGTCCCCATCAGCAAAGATATAATCGGTGCTCATGATCGAGTTCACCGTACCCACGATTTCGATTTCCTGGATTCGCTCGACATAGTCCTGAATCCGTAGGAGGAATTCGGTATCAAACACGGTTCCATATTTCCGTTCAAGCCCCACCAAGATAAACTGGGAACTACCGAAGGTATCGTCAATATAGGCGGATACCACGCGGGCTGCATCATTTTCGGGGACAAACCGGAAGTTGTTATTGTCCAGTTCCGCCCGAGGAAGCTGGAGGGCAAAAAACCCGGTGATAGCGGCGATGATACCCACTATTGCCCAGGGGTGTTTGAAAAACTTTTCCATAATTCTGAAAATCTGCTCCTCCTAAAGAGATAGGGTAAAATCCCTTGCCAGGTCAAGCCGTTTGGACTATAATACCGGAAGAAGGGACATAAGGAACGAATATGTTGCAAAAAAGAAAAAACAAAGCTGTAGAACGGAGCGAGAGCTGGATGTTCGAGGCTCTGATGAAACTCCTTGAGGAGAAGCCCTGGGCGGATATTGGCGTCTCCGACATAACCGCCCGGGCGGGAGTGGCTCGTTCAACCTTCTACCGTCATTACGTGCGTAAAGAAGATGTGGTTGTTCAGGGGATTGATGCGCTGATTTTTGATGAATTGATGCGGAAACTGCAAGAGTCGTACCACGAAAGGCAGCCCCATCCGCTGGTCATCTATTTTGAGACTCTGATGAAATACCGGGATAGTATAACAGTGTTATTAAAAAACGATCTTACGCATCTTTTTGATTCTTTTGTTGACCGCCTTGAGACGTTTATCATGGACCGTTACGGCAAGACCCTCCCGCCTGAAGAGCTTACGTGTTTTCAATACGCCGTCGAATTTCAGCTAGGTGGTCTTTTCCATATTGCCCGACACTGGGTACAAAACCTGCCTTCCCCTCTTACGCCCTACGAGATGAGCGCCATCTTTGAGGATTTTCTCAGACCCTTCACGATGCAGCAATACGGTATTGTAGAGATACTCCGTCGCTGTATGGACTAGCCACTTGCCGTGGCGGTGTAGTGGGAGGCCGGATGTTGCGGGAGCGGAGCGCTCGGTCCTTTGTTCAGGTTACTGACTGTATATCCTCACGTATATTGAGGATAAAGCCCCAAGTGGCAAAGACCTGAAACCAAGAATGTTAAATCGGTACATTAAAGCAAAACCGCATCTCTGAGCCATACTATCTATATGAGAGCATTGCGTTTACTCCAACAAGGGGTATGGTGCGAAGTCCACACCCGCATCAATAACCGGGGCCCTTTGTTCCGGCGCCCTAAGGCGTTGGCCATATTTGACCGGGTTTTCCGAGAGACGAAACAGCGGTTTGTGTTCCAGATTCAGGGGCTGTGTATTGCCGATGATGGACTTCAGTTCTATATCAAGCCTGCGGATGGCTTGCAGCTTCCAGCTATCATGAAGTGGCTGAAGCAGGTGTTCGCCCAGCGGTACAACCGGACAGCGGGCCGGGAAGGGCATATCTGGGGAGACCGATATGGGTCGCGGATACTGGCAGGGGAACCACCTGAAGATGGGGATTCTGGGGATTCGAGGTCAAGGGTCAGACCCTATTATGGGGAAATGTTGTCCCACCCCCCCTTCCCACCGGTATTTCTCCTTCCCCGCGTCCTATCCCCCGGATAAAGGGTGTCCACTCGTCTCAAGTCCCGTACCGAATTATTTATCCATCCCCACGAGAAACCACTCAGGCTAAAGGTCTGTTGTCTCGACACCTACGCTACAACGCCACCTCTATGGCACGGAGCAACTCCCCGCCTCACCACCACAGCCAGACAGGGGCCTTAAACCCACTGGCTGGCATCTCCAGGGCAGGTGGTTAGTGGTAGATGAAGCGTTGGGCAGGGCCGTGAATCGATACCTGAATCAGTTCAGGGTTCCGTACGTTAAGCAGACGAAAACTCTTTTCCTCTACCGACGGAATGCCGAGAAACATATCTGACTCATCAGGCCGGGCAGGATCCGCTTCGCTAGTGGAAAAGGAAGAGTCCTGGATACGAAGATTCTCCACCGGCGATTCGGGAAGACCCGCCACAAACCCTGCCGCAGCCCGGCAGCCCGACGCGGTGATACCGGCAATGGAAATGTTCTTGATCTCTGGAGTCGTCGGCCCTACAGGTAGGGGTTCCAAGCTGAACCAACCGTCAGAGAGTTCTGCACCGCAGCGGTAGTACATATTGATGGCCAAGGGACACAGGTTGTCTTCCATAGTCAAATCCCGAAACCGTATGTCCCGGATGCTTCCGCCCCGGCCCCGCCGGGTTTTGATGCGGATACCCCGGTCGGTTCCCCGGAACCGACACCGCTCCGCTAACACCTGCATAATGCCCCCGGCGGTCTCGCTCCCGATGACAATACCCCCGTGGCCGTCTTCCACGGTACAGTCCCGGACCGTTACCTGTGTGGTGGGCCGGTTTACCCGCAACCCGTCCGCTCCGGCCCCGGATTTAAGGGCGATCCCGTCATCCCCCACAGCCACATGGCAGTTCTCCACCAACACATCCTGGCAGGAGTCAATATCGATCCCGTCGGTGTTTGGAGAGTCATGGGGATTGTGGATAGAGAGGGACGAAATGACCAGGCCCTGGCAATAGACTGGATGTACGGTCCAAAAGGGCGAATTGGTCAACGTAAGCCCCTCAAGGCGCACACTGGTACAGTCAAGAAACTGTACCAGTGGGGGGCGGAGAAACTGCATCCCTCGCCCGCCCCCGCCCCCCGGCTGGGTCTCATACCCGGCGTTGAGAGAGGCCAGCTTCTGTTCCAAAGGCGTTTCAGGAACGCTCTGGCCGACGGCGCGTTTCACCTTGAGCATATCCCACCATACCCGGCCGTTCCCCTCAAGCTGTCCCCGTCCGGTCAGGACCACATCCTGTTGCCCCCGAGCAAACACCAAGGGATGCATGGCGTAACACTCCACCCCCTCCCAGCGGGAAAACACCGGACCATAGCGCTCCGGCTCCGGTATAAAGGAAATGACCGCACCTTCCTCCAGGCGTACTGTGGTGTGGGAAAACAACTCTATCGGGCCGGTCAGCCAGGTCCCCGGTTCCACCACTAAGGTTCCCCCGCCGCTCTCGGCAAGGGCCGCCAAGGCCTGTCTGAATGCGGCGGAATTATCGGTCATGCCGTCCCCATATCCACCAAACGAATCAAGAGCGACTTCCCTCATAAACTGTCCCTACCCTTCATCCGTTACCGCAAATCCGTCGGACTCAGGGCGTCCATATCGTCGAAGACCTTGTTTTCCCCGCCCATGGCCCAGATAAACGCGTAGTGTGCGGTGCCGCAACCTGAATGGATGCTCCAGCTGGGAGAGATGACCGCCTCCTCGTTTCGTATAACCAGATGGCGCGTCTCGGCAGGGGTTCCCATGAGGTGAAATACCACGTTGCTTTCCGGGAGGTCGATATAAGTGTAAATCTCCATGCGCCGTTCATGGGTATGGGCGGGCATGGTATTCCAGACGCTGCCTGGTTCCAGCACCGTGAGGCCCATGCAAAGCTGGCAGGTTGGCAGTACATCGGGGTGAATGAACTGGTTGATCACCCGTTTATTGGAGGTTTCCCCTTGGCCCAGGGGTTTTTTCGCCGCGTCCGCCAGGCTTAACAAGCGGGTTTCATAGGGACGGTGGGCCGGAGCCGAAACACCGTAGAATTTGGCCGGATTTCCCCCTTGATCACTGGCAAACACGACCTCTTTCGCCCCTCGGGTGATGTAAATACAGTCTTTATTGCCCAGGACGTAGCGTTTCCCATCCACGGTGCAAGCGCCTGGACCGCCGATATTGAAAAACCCGGCCTCCCGGCCTTCTAGGAAAAACGCCGTACCAAAATCGCGCCCGACATCAATGCCCTGGTCGATAGGTACAGTTCCGGCCACCGGCATGATGCCCAGGACGAGCATCCGGTCTATATGGGAATATACCGCCCGCACCCTATCGGCGGTGTACAACCGGTCGATGAGGAATTCCCGCCGCAAGTCCTCGGTGGTATACCTTTTCGCATCATGGTGATTGGCACCATATCGTATATCCATACTAAGCCCCCTCATTTCGATATACCCTCTTTTCCCCAAAAAGTCAAACCACCTACCCAGAACCATTCGCCATGGGGTCGTGGCAGAGGCCCGGTGAGGAATAAGGGCGTACGCCGCCTGCTGTGGAGGTGTCATTAGGAGTGCAACAAAACAATCCAATGAGGCAATTGCTCATCTGGCTTGCTTCGTCGCTTCGTTCCTCGCAATGACAAGGGAACCCCATTCCCTAACTACCACGGTTAGTCGCCGACATTAAGCCTCCCTAGGACCCGGCCAGCCCGGGACACCTGCGGTGGGCGTAGCGGGGCTAAACAGCAGATGCCAGAAGCGAGGTGTACTCAAATCCCTAACTACACGACCAGGCGGGGGCTATGCCTCCACAGCAGGTGGTGGCGCTGAGGCCGTAGTGATCCATGAGGTATTCTTGGGGACCGACAGAGCCGAATTCGTCTTTAACCCCGATCTTCTGCATCTTCACCGGGACCCCGCTCTCCAACAAGGCTGCCCCCACGGCGTCTCCCAGGCCGCCGATAATGTTGTGGTTCTCTGCGGTGAGGATACGGCCAGTTTCCCGGGCGCAACGGAGGACCAACTCCGTGTCCAAGGGTTTAACCGTAAACATATCCACCACCCGGGCGTGGGTCCCCTGATCCTGCAGGAGCTTCGCGGCTTTCAGGGCCTCTCCCACCATAAGCCCACAGGCGATAATGGTCAGGTCCGTCCCCTCTCGCAACACTTCCCCTTTGCCGATGCTCAAGGGGTGATCCGGGCTGTACACCTTGGGATAGGCTTTCCGGGTGGTCCTGAAATAGGTGAGCCCCGGTCGGTCCTTGGTGAGGCGCATCAGTTTTTCCAGCATGACCCCATCGCTGATTTCGATGACCGTACTCTGAGGAATCGCCCGCATCAGGGCCATGTCTTCAAAGGGCATGTGCGTACCCCCGTTAAAGGCTGCGGTTACCCCGGGGTCAGACCCGAATATCCGGACGCTGTTCCCCGCATACCCGACGGAGAGAAAGGTTTGATCATAGCAGCGCCGGGACGCGAAGGGGCCGAAGGTATGGACATAGGGCTTCTTGCCCCCGGCGGAAAGACCTGCGGCAATGCCTATCATGTTGGCCTCACTCACGCCGCAGTTAATGGCCTGCCGCTTGTTCCGCTGCCACAAACCGTAGGTGCCGAAGGAATTCATCAGATCCGCATCCAGATACACCACATCTGGGTCCTCCTTGCATAAGTCCTCCATTACCCGTCCAAAGACGTTTTTGTACACCTCCGGATCCATACTGCCGTCGTATACTATCATGTAGTTGCTCCTTCCAAAGCCGCGACTTCCGCTTCCATCGCGGCGATGGCTTTCGCCCGCAGCTCTCCGTCAAAGACGATATGATGATTCAAGGCTATGGACGCTACCCCAGGAACTCCCGCACCTTTGACGGTGTTCAGTACGATACAGAAGGGCTTTACGGTTTCTTGCCGGGCCGCTTCTAGGGCCTTGACCACCTGGGCCAGGTCGTTTCCGTTCACCGCCCTTGTAGCCCAGCCAAAAGCGCGAAACTTCGCTTCCAAGTCCCCCAGATCCAGGACGTCTTTGGTTTCACCGTCCAGTTGCTTGCGGTTGTAATCCACGAGCCAGGTTAGGTTGGTAAGCCGATGCTGGGGGGCAAAGAGCGCTCCCTCCCAGGTCTGACCCTCGTTCAGCTCGCCGTCTCCAGTAATGAGATAGGTCCGGCTGTCTTTCCCGTCCATGCGTTGAGCCAAGGCAAGGCCGATGGCCGTGGAGACCCCCTGGCCCAGAGAGCCGGTGGTCATATCAATCCCTGGGGTGAGCTTGCGGTCGCAGTGGCTGGGCAGTCGGGTTCCCGGCTGGTTTAGGGTGGCAAGCCAATCCTGGGGGAAATAGCCCTTCAGGGCCAAGGCCGCATACAAGGCCGGCCCCGCGTGGCCTTTAGACATCACGAGCTTATCCCGATCCGGCCACTGGGGATTAGCAGGGTCGATCCGCATAAGCCCACCGTACAGGGCCGCCAGGGCCTCCACAATACTCAAAGCTCCCCCCAGATGACCAAAGCCCCGCTCTCCTACGCATTTAAGGGTTTCCAAGCGGATCCGCGCGGCAAAGCAGGTCATCTCTTTGAGGTCGAGCAGGGTTGATGCACTCATTTCCATCGACCTAAGCCCAGGTATTTATTGGTTTCCCCGGTAGCGGCGGCGGAGTCCGGCTGCATCCGCAAGGCCGCGCGAATCCCATCCATGGTTTCTGGGATGGTAACCGACTCTTGGGGAATGTTGATGGCGTACATGATCTGGTCCCCACTTTCCACGATGCTGTCTTCCCACAGCCCTATCTCATACATATCCCCCCGGGGGTTTCCCAGGTCCCGGGCATACCGGAAGAAGGAAGCGTTCCCTAAAAACCCGTCTTCCATACGCACCACCCGGATCCGGTCATGGGACTTAAAGGCCGAGAGGGCCATGTCCCGGCTTATCTTCTTGCCTCCCTTGCCTTGGGCTACCACGGTGATAATGTGGCCGTGGGTAACCGGGGTGTGTACCAGGATGCCCGTGGCCTCCACCTGGGGCATGATGGTCATCAGGTCCAGGGCCTGATGGGAGGGGGCCTTCTCCATCTGTAGGGCGTTGGTCAATCCCCGGTGATAGTCCCCGGGATCCGCCACCCGCCGGATGATGGTGATGGCCACCCGATCCACCCCGTAATGCCGGTCCAAGCAGTCCACGGACCGGATGAGTCCGGTGGTATTACAACTGGTGAGCTTCAAATACGAGGCCCCCAGGCCCTTTTCATAGTTGGCATACCCATGAAAGAACACGTCCGCCACAGAATTCTTCTCACCCCCTTGGAAAATGGCCTTAATCCCGGCCTTGGCGTACAGCTCCTTGTTCTTGGCCCCCACGCCTCCGGGGGACGAGTCGAGCATGATGTCCACCTTGCTGATAAGGTCCGCAAAACTACCCTTCACCGGAATACCTACTGCATCAAATGCGGCTTTATTTGCCCCTTCCACGAGATACAGATCATAGGGCATTCCCCGTTCTTTGAGCGCCCGAATGGACAGGGTGGGAGCCAGGTCCGCAATACCCACCAGTTCCATGTCCTTCTGTAAGACCACACCGTCAGCCAAGCGCTGACCGATTACCCCGTAGCCTGCTACGCCTACCTTAACCATTGTTTTCTCCTTCAATTTTCTATAGCACCTTTACGAAATCGGCTATAAAGAGAAATGTCCGCTCCGTGCCTATAGCAAAAATGTTAAAACAGCCTCAAGGCTGCTCGTTCCCTTAGTCCGCCTACTGCTTCTGGGTCAGTTTCGAACCGTACCGGAGGGCTTTTACCACGGGCAGTTCTTCCCCTGTGAGGAAGCGGATAAGGGCCCCGCCGCCGGTACAGATGTAGTTGATATCCTTTGTTTTGCCGTACTTCTTGGTGGCGGTGATGCTGTCCCCGCCGCCGATAACCGTATAAGCCCCAGTGTCCCCCAGGGCATCCCAGACCATCCGGGTTCCCTGCTCCGTTGGGGCATCCTCGAAGACCCCCATAGGGCCGTTGACGAAGACCGTCTTGGCCGCCCGGATTTGGGCCTGGTAGCAGACCCCGGTCTTGGTCCCAATGTCCAGGATCAGGGTGTCTCCAGGGATCTTCCCCAGGGGGTATTCCACCCGCTTTCCCCCGTGAACTGCGGCAAAGTCTTCTGGCATGAGGATCCGGTCCCGGTATTGGGCAAGGAGTTCCCGGGCAGTCCCCACCAGGGATTCGTAGCCCTCTTTTTTGATAAAAGAACGGGCCTCCTCCCCAATATCTTTACCATCCGCCCACAAAAGCACCTCTCCCACGAGGCCGCCGGTTAACACCGTATCCGCAATACCGCCCTTCAACACGGTACGCATCATGAGGAAGGCGTCGCTGATCTTCGCCCCCCCCAAGACAAAGATGCAGGGCCGTTTGGGCTGTTCCATGAGTCCTGAGATGACACAGAACTCCTCCTCAAAGAGCCGTCCCATAGCGCTGGGGAGGATTTGCTCAAACCCGCAGAGACTGGGCTGATCCCGGTGGGCCGCAGCAAAGGCGTCACAGACGTAGAGGTCTGCTAAGGGCGCTAACTTCTGTACCAACAGGGTTTTTGCCTGGGCTGCAGGGGAAAGCTGGAGTTTCATTTCAAAGAGGGTTTGTTCTTCCGCCACAAAACGGACATTGTCCAAAAGCAATAGTTCTCCGGGTTTCAGGGCCTGGATAGCCGCTCGAGCAGCAGGACCGCAAACATCATCAATGAAACCTACGGGTTTTCCCAAAAGGTGCGACAAGACCTGGGCATGGGGAGCGGTGGTATAAAAATTCTGGTATTCAATGTCGCTCCCCTGATGGGCCAACAGGACCACCTTGGCCCCTTGAGCACTCAGTTCTTTGAGGGTTGGCGTACAGGCCTCTATCCGGGTGGTATCCTTGAGGGTCCCTGCGGCCCGGTCTAGGGGTTGGTTAATATCCACCCGGCATAGTACGGTTTTGCCCCGTACATCGAGGTCGTCCAAGGTATTGATGCCGAATCGCATAGGCTTCTCCTTATATCCCCGCTTTTTCTTTGATATAGGCCCGGGCCTTCAGGGCGTATTCTAGGGGATTGGCTTGGGCAGGATCTTGTTCTGCTTCTACGACCCACCAGCCTTGATACCCTGCTTCCTTGAGGGCATGGAAAACCGGAACAAAATCCACGCAGCCGTCTCCTGGTACGGTAAAGACCCCGGCCTTTACCGCCTGGAGGAAAGACCAGCCTTCGTTCTTGGCTTTTTCCCGGAGGGCGCTCCGCATATCCTTCAGGTGTACATGGCGGATCCGGTGGATCCACTGGGCAAGGACCTCAAGGGGATCCTCCCCAGAGAACACCAGATGCCCCGTATCATAGAGGAGCCCCACCAAGAGGGGATCGGTGTTTTCCATGAGCCGGTCGATTTCAACGGCGGTCTGCACCCCGGTTCCCATGTGGTGATGATAGGTGAGGTGCATCCCCTTTTCGGCGGCTTTTTTCCCTAAGCGGTTAAGGCCCTCGCAGAGACGGCGCCATTCTTCATCAGTGAAAACCGGCTTGGCCTCAAAGATGGGTTGAGCCTGGCCCTGAATGGAGTGGCCCTGTTCTGCGGCCCCGATGATCCGGGCCCCTAGGGCATACAGAAAATCCCGGTGCACGATGAAGGCCGCTTCCACCTCCTCGTATGGTTTAGTCGTTAAAAATGAACTGAACCAGGCATTGCAGACGGTCAGTCCCCGGAGCTTTAGGGCCTTATTGAGGATCACCGGGTCTTTGGGGTACTTGTTCCCCACTTCCGTCCCCGTAAATCCGGCCAAGGCCATTTCACTGAGGCATTGTTCAAAGGGAATCGCCCCACCGAGTTCAGGAAGGTCGTCGTTGGTCCAGCCTATAGGCGCTATTCCTAGATGAATTGGTTCCATTTTCTATCCTTACGGTTAAAAGGTTCTCGCTTTGGCAAGCTCTGCGGCCATCTGCTGGGCAGCGTTCACTACCTCAGGATTGGGGGATACTTGAGCCGTCCCCACCCGCCACCAGCTTTCATACCCCTGGGTCATGGACTTAGGACTGACCTTAACATCGAGTACCACCGGTCCCGAAGCGGCCAGGGCCTGCTGCACCCCTGCCCGGAGTTCTTCTACCGTCCGCACCCGGATACCCAAAGCCCCCCAGCTTTCGGCGTTTTTCGCATAGTCCACCTGCACCGAAGCTCCTTCCAAGCGCCCGCTTTGGGCATCTCGGGACTTCCATTCATTGCCAAACTGGACGATCCCCTGGCTGTGCTGCAAATTGTCAATACAGTGAAATCCCCCGTTGTCCAACACCACCACGATGATCTTCTTCTGCTCCTGGACCGCGGTTAAGAGTTCGGTATGGAGCATGGTATAGGCCCCATCCCCTACCAAGGCTACTACTTCCCGTTCCGGCTCGGCGATTTTTACCCCCAAGGCCGCGGCGATTTCATAGCCCATACAAGAAAAAGCGTATTCCATGTGGTAGGTTCCCGCCCTTCGCACCCGCCATACCCGCTGCATATCCGAGGGAATAGAACCTGAACCGGACAAGGCTATCACCTCCGGGGGCAGGAGCCGGTCATTGAGTTCCCCTAAGACCCGTACTTGAGAGAGGGCAAGGGGGTCTTCTTCCTGGTAGAGCCGGTCTACCTCTGCCTTCCATGCAGAGCGGACTTCCTGGATCCGTCCCTCCCAATCTGACCGGTAGGGGGATGCGCCGGCATTCAAGGCTTCCAGGGTCAGTTTGGCGTCTGCAATGATAGGTTCGCTGTTCATCTTGTAGGCGTCAAAGGGCGCTATGTTGATCCCCAGAATCCGGCACTGAGGATTCTGGAAAAGCCACTTAGAACAGGTGGTAAAATCCCCTAGCCTGGTACCCACCGCAATGACGAGGTCCGCTTCTTTGGCCAAGCGGTTTGCCGCCAAGCTCCCGGTAGTGCCAATACCGGAAAGGTTATAGGGATGATCCCAGAGGATATTCCCCTTACCGGCCTGGGTTTCTCCAAAGGGGATGTGATAGGCCGTACAAAACTGTTCCAGCGCAGGACCTGCCCCGGAAAAGCCCACGCCCCCGCCACAGATCACCAGAGGCTTCTTCGCTGCCCTGAGCATTCCCAAGGCCCGCTGGATCTGGCCTTGCGTCGGAGGCCGGCGTTCTATGTGATGTACCCGTTTGGCCAAAAATTCCTCTGGGTAATCCCAGGCTTCCCCCTGCACGTCCTGGGGAAGGGACACCGTAACCGCTCCGGTTTCTGCGGGATCCGTGAGGACCCTGAAGGCATTGATCAAGGCGCTCATAAGCTGTTCAGGCCGGTTTATCCGGTCCCAGTACCGGCTCACTGCCCGGAACGCGTCACTCGCGCTCTGGGTGTGGTCGTAGGGATTTTCAATCTGCTGCAACACCGGGTCTGGCTGCCGGCAGGCAAACACGTCTCCCGGGAGGAATAGCACGGGGATATGGTTGGCCGAAGCGGTTCCTGCGGCGGTTACCATATTGAGCGCCCCTGGGCCTATGGAACTGCATACCGCCATGATTTGCCGGCGCTTATGCTGCTTGGCGAAGCCCATAGCGGCGTGGGCCCCACCCTGCTCATTTTTAGCCTGATAAAAACGCAGGCCCTGATTACCGGCGGCTAAAGCCTCCCCAAGGCCAACCACCACGCCGTGCCCGAATATACCGAAGACCCCGGCAACAAATTTTATCTCTTCCCCGTCTACTTCGATATATTGATTATCTAAAAAACGCAGTAATGCCTGGGCCATCGTAAGTCGTACTGTTTTCATCTACGCTCCTTCTCTTTTAGTCTTTTCTCCGGTGGACTCTTGAAAAATACCCTCCCCCCTTAGGGGACAGTACCTGATCCCCTACTGTTTTGGCTGCCAGATTTGGTCTTCCGGCCCGCTTACCCACTTATGGGCCTCGGTAACATACTGGGGTCCATACCGGTTGTCATCCAGATGCCGAATCACCCAGAGGTACCACATGGCATAACCCGGGGCGGTTACCTGGGGATGATCCTCCCCGTCCCGGATGAGGATAGTATCCCGATCTTGGATGATGTAGGGCGTATCCCCAATCGCGGTAAGCCCGAAGCCTTGGGCGGGCAGGAACCGGTAGTGGTATATCTCCGGCTGGGGATGATGGTGAGGCGGATAGCTCGACCATTTCCCCGGGACGCCGATAACCTCCCCTATCACCAGGTTTGATTCAGGACGGTTGGTATCGTCAAAGATGGTCCGTACGATCCGGGTAGAGGTCTCTCGCATGGTCCCGGCCCCCCGGAATTCGCTCCGGCACGCCTCGGGGGGGTAACATTGCAGCTCGAAACGCCGGGGATTTTCCGTGGCCACGGAGTAAAACACCACTTCCTCGTCCTTGGCACTTAGGTGTATTTGCCGTTTTGCCGGAACCGAAAGACACCAGGGAGAATAGTCAAAGAGATTAGGCCGTGAAACCTCGAAACGCCCTTCCTTCCCCGTGTCCAGGAACCCCGTGCCCTGGGCTAAAAGCCATAGACGCTCATCGGTTTCAGAATAGCTCTCATAGGTTTCACCGGGCAAAAGGCGCAAGACCCCGAAATCCATGAGCATATCCGCCGTAGCGCCACTTCGCGGTACGAGGGAGGTATATCCCCGACTAAAGGGTGGTTTATGATGCAGTTGCATATTGCCTCCTATAGGGTATATTCGCTTAGGTTACGCCCGTACTTCATCAATGAACACAGGCCGCTTTTCTTTGAGGGATTTCCCCGCAGCCAAGGCCGCGTACATATTCGCTAAACCCTCTTCTCCGCTCACCGGCGTGGGGGTATGGCCCAAGACCGCTTCCACAAAGGCGGCCATCTCTGTCCTATAGGCCTCCTTGTAGCGTTCAAGGAAAAAGTGCAGGGGCTTTTCGCCAATAACTCCTGCGGCAGTGGACACCCTTACCCGGCTGGGAAGGTCGTTTTCCGCGATAGCCATGCCCTTGGAGCCAAAGACCTCTAGGCGCTGATCATACCCGTATACCGCTTTCCGGGAATTATCAATTACCCCCAAGGCACCGTTGGCAAAGCTAAGGGTTACGATGGCCGTATCTACGTCTCCGGCCTTTCCGATTTCCGGGTCAATAAGTACAGCTCCGGCAGCATAGACCTGGGTGATTTCGCTCCCTGCCTGGAACCGGGCCATATCAAAGTCATGGATCATCATGTCCATGAAGAGCCCTCCGGAACCAGCTACATACTCAGGGGAAGGCGGGGCAGGGTCCCGGGAGGTAATCTTAATAAGCTGCAGGGTTCCCAAGTCCCCGGCCTGGATCCGTTCCCGAATCCGCGTAAAGTTATGATCAAAGCGACGGTTAAAGCCTATCTGGAGGATAACACCGGCCTTTTTCACCACAGCCAAGGCTGCCTTGACCCGGGAAACCGACCGGTCTATGGGTTTTTCACAGAAGATATGCTTCCCCGCTTCGGCGGCGGCAATGATGAGATCCGCATGGGTATCGGTAGCGCTGCAAATCACCACCCCGTCAATGGCGGGGTCCCGCAAAATATCCTGGGGATCCCTAGAAAGGAGTCGTACTCCCAGGCCTTTGGCCCAGGATTCCTGTTCCTGGGCCAATACAATATCTGCAATACCTTCGAGTCGCGCACCGGGAACCCGCTGCGCGCAATGTTCAGCATGGATCTTCCCGATCCGGCCAAGGCCGATAAGCCCTAACCTGACGTCATCTGCCATAGTTCCTCCGATCCTTTTGCCCTGTTGTTATTTGGACGCGCCCCGACGGGGCGCGCATGAAAACGTTTTTACTTGTTTCATTAGCATATCCCAAAGGCGCAATTTTGTAAAGCATATTTTTTTATTTTTTTTGTGGGTCTTTAACCAAGTGTCTTTGTTTATAATCAATTATATTGCTAAAATTTTTGTTGACAATTCGCCTAAGGGGGTGGATACTTCTATTTGTAAACGTTTTCAAAAGGCGCATCTTTTTTAAGCATCTTTTAAGAAGACGAATCCTCTTTTCATCATTTTCATAAGGAGATTGGTATGAAAAAAAACGTATGGGTGGGTATGGCAGCGCTTTTGGCGCTGTCGGCGTTGCTCGGTTGTTCCCGACAGCAAGGCGGCGGGGGCAAGACCCGAATCGGGTACATCTGTAACAACTTCAATGATACCTTCCAAGGGTACATCATGAATGAGGCCAAGGCGTTCTTCGCGGATAAGAGCGAGTACGAGGTCATCTTCCAAGACGCCCAGGAAGACGTGATCAAGCAGCAGGACCTCGCGAGTACCCTGATTGCCCAGGGGGTAAAAGCCTTGATCGTGGTGCCGGTGAACACCAACGCTACCGCGCCCATTACCAGCGCAGCCCAGGAAGCGAAGATCCCCTTGGTTTATGTCAATCGCAATCCCTTTGGGGAAGGGACGCTGCCCGCTAACGTGTACTATGTGGGGTCTCAGGAAGTGATTGCCGGACAGATGCAGATGGAAGCTATGGGTAACCTCCTAGGCGGCAGCGGGGGCGTGGCCATCCTGATCGGAAAACTGGATAACGAGGGCGCGTTGCTACGGACCGAAGGGAACAAGGATACGATTAAGCGCAAATTCCCCGGGGTCTCCATCCTGGCGGAAGAAACTGCTAATTGGCAGCGGGATCAGGGCCTGAGCCTCACGGAAAACTGGCTTACCGCCTACGGCATGGATCTCAAGGGTATTTTGGCGAACAACGATGAAATGGCCCTGGGCGCCGTGGAGGCCCTTAAAGCTGCGGGCCGTACGGACGTGCTGGTCATGGGAGTGGACGCCATCCCTGACGCTAAGGCCGCGGTGTCCGACGGGAGTCTTGCGGCCACCGTGCTTCAAGACGCTGCAGGCCAGGGCCGGGGAGCAGCGGAAACCGCCTACAAAGTGCTGCGCGGCGATGTTCCTCAGTCTATTACCTGGGTGCCTTTCATCCTTATTACCAAAGAAAATCTGGCCCAGCATCAATAACCTGCAGGGGACGAGCGGCCTTTCAAGGCTTTAAACGTTTTAAGATTTTTGCGATAAGGGGACGAACATGGCAGCATATTTGCTTGAAATGAAGAATATTGTAAAAAACTTCCCGGGCGTTAAGGCGCTGCGGGGAGTTGAACTCAAGGTCCGCCCCGGGGAGATCCACGCCCTCATGGGAGAAAACGGGGCGGGTAAATCAACCTTGATGAAGTGCATCATTGGGATACAGCATCCTACCAGCGGGGAAATTTTCTTTGATGGAAAACTGCAAGGGGCCTATAGTCCCGCTCAAGCCCTGGAAATGGGCATATCCATGATCCACCAGGAATTGAGCCCCGTGCTTCACCGCTCGATCATGGAAAACATTTGGCTGGGCCGGGAACCCCTTACCCCCTTTCGGCTGGTGGATCATCGGAAGATGTATGAGATGACCAAGGAAGTCCTTAAAGAGATTGACTTGGATGAAGACCCTCGGACCCTCATGTCCGCGCTTACCGTAGCGAAAATGCAGATGATCGAAATTGCCCGGGCGGTTTCCTACAATTCCAAGCTCATCATCATGGACGAGCCGACCTCGGCCCTGGCGGAAAAAGAGATCCGCCAGCTTTTCGTGATTATGCGAAAGCTCAAAGGGCAGGGAAAGAGCATCATCTTTATTTCCCATAAACTGGATGAGGTCTATGAAATCACCGACCGGATCACCGTATACCGGGACGGGGAGTACATCGGCGCGGAAGATACGGCCAACCTGGCGGTGGACAAGCTCATCACCATGATGGTAGGCCGGAATGTGGAGGAACTGTTTCCCAAGACCCAGTGCTCCATCGGAGAAGTCAAATTTGAGGTGCGAAACTTCTCGAACCGTAAGTATTTCCACAACGTGTCCTTTACGGTCCGCCGGGGGGAGATTCTGGGTATCGCGGGCCTCGTGGGATCCGGGCGTAGCGAAGTGGTGGAGGCCATCTTCGGAGTACGGCCCCGGAGTTCCGGGGAAATCTATATCGAAGGGAAACGCGTGGAAATCCGCCATACCCAGGACGCCATCAACGCCAAGATGGCCTGGCTCACGGAAGACCGCCGCAGTTCCGGGATATTCCCCATGCTGGGGGTGCAGCTCAATATGGTCATCGCCAATATCCCCCAGTTTCTCAACAAGGCCCGGCTCATTCGGGAAACCTATATGCGCTCGGAGTGCGAGGACTACGTGAAGAAGGTCCAGGTGAAAACCGCAGGACTGCACCAGCATATCGGGGAATTAAGCGGGGGTAACCAGCAGAAAGTCCTGATTGCCCGGTGGCTTATGACGGATCCCGATATTCTCTTCGTGGACGAGCCTACCCGGGGGATTGACGTGCTTACCAAGTCGGAGATTCATAGGCTTTTGAGTCGCCTTGCAGGAGAAGGGAAGTCCATCGTGATGATTTCCTCAGAACTCCCGGAAGTCATGGGCATGAGCGACCGGATCATGGTGATGCATCAGGGGCGGGTAACGGGAATCCTCGAAAATTCCCCGACCTTGACCCAGGAAGAGCTTATGGCCTATGCCACCAATACCATGGACGAGTATTATCAGGCCAAAAAAGAAAAAAAGTAACTATTTTTAAGGAGCTGAAGGAGATGAAAGCTATAACCGTACCCCCTATGGGAAATCTCAATATTGGACAGACTGCCAAAAAGTATGGCATCGTTATTGTGCTGGTGATCATGATCATCGTGTTGAGTATTATGGAACCCGCGTTCTTGAGTACCACCAACATTTTCAACGTGTTAACCCAGAGCTCTATCTTCGGCATTATGGCCTTGGGGATGACCTTTGTCATTATATCCAAAGGTATCGATCTCTCAGTGGGTTCGGTGCTGGCCTTTTCCGGGGTAATCGCCGCAAGCCTTGCCCAAACCGCCACAGCCACGGAAAAATATTTCCCTTCCCTACCGGTGATGCCGGTGATCGTGCCGATTCTCACGGCCCTGGCCATAGGCGGCGCGTGCGGAGGTATCAGCGGCCTCTTGATCGCCAAAACCCGGATCCCCGCGTTCATCGCCACCTTAGGGATGACCACCGTGGCCCGGGGCTTTGCCTTGATCTACACCGGAGGCCGGCCCATCAGTAACATGGTCCCCTCCCTCACCGCGTTGAGCGGGAAGTTCTTCAACGTCATTCCTATACCGG
>JAITJK010000035.1 GCA_031278935.1 Spirochaetaceae bacterium
GGGTGTTTTCCCCTCGCCACACCTTAGCGATATGGTACCGTCTGAAGGGTAGGGCCAATTCCCCTCGATGTTCCGCCACAAACCGGGCGAAAGGCACGGTGAGATCAAAGCGGAGGGCCACATCCCTACCACCTTTATCGGTGAAACGGTAGATTTGTTTTTCCGTTTCTCCCCCACCCTTACCGAGGAGGATCTCCGCGTATTCCAAAGCCGGGGTATCAATCGGTACGAAACCGTAGGATCGGAAACACCGTTCAAAGCTCTCAAGGACGGTTCTTCGGGCAATCTCCGCAGGAGGTAGAAAATCCCGGAATCCCTTCAAGATTTTCGGTTCAATAAAAGTAGCCATAGGACATGGTACTACAGCACCGTTACCTATGGGAACCACTACCTGCCGTGGAGGTCCATTGGCCATGGGCCTATAGGGGGATCCCGTGGTTAGGGGTATAGGCATCCCTTCGTTCCTCGGCCAGTTGGGGGTATTAAACCCGCTGGCAGGTGGGTGGCGGGGATACCTGAAGTATAGTATACTCAAAACGGAGGGATAATGGCTCATTGTATTGTACCGGAGGCCGAAGCCATATTGGATAGGGCATTTCCGGTCTTGGATAAAGGCTTCATCAGGCTAGTGGATTATTTGGGAGGAGACCTACGGGTGGTACAAGCTGCCCGGGTATCTTATGGAGCGGGAACTAAGGGATATCGAAACGACCAGGGTCTTATCGACTATCTCCTGCGAAACCAGCATACGTCGCCTTTTGAACAGGTAGTGCTCACCTTTCATGTAAAACTACCGGTTTTTGTGGCTCGCCAATGGGTACGGCATCGCACGGCCCGGCTTAATGAACTCTCAGGTCGCTATTCGGTGATGGCTCAGGAGTTTTATGTGCCTTCTATCGAGGACGTGGCCCTCCAAAGCCCAGATCAGAAGCAAGGCCGGGCCGTAGAAGCCCTGGATAGGGATCATGCCCAGCACCTTGTTGCAGCTATGGTGGCGGCCCAAGAGTTCGCTTATAAGGAGTACGCGGAGCTGATTGATCAAGGGATTAGTCGGGAACTGGCCCGGATAAACTTACCTCTTTCCCTGTATACCGAGATATACTGGCAGATGGATCTGCATAACCTGTTCCATTTTTTGAAACTCCGCTTGAGCCCCCATGCCCAGAAAGAAATCCGCGCCTATGGGGCGGTACTCCTGGACATAACCAAGCGTGTGGCCCCCCGGTCCTGCGAGGCCTTTGAGCGGTATATGCTGGAAGGGGTTTCTTTTTCCCGGGAAGAGCTGGCGGAACTTAGGCGGCGCCTGGGCATCCCCTCCCCAAGCGCCCAGGAGGAGATCCTTGAGGAGAAAGCGTTGGCGCGCTTTGAGGCAAAACTTACCGCTCACCCATAATGCGCCTGAGCAGGGGCAGGGGTCCCTGAGTATATCAAGCAAGAGGAGATAAGCCTATATGAAATTTACCGGTGAACGAAGCGTTCTGCTTAAAGAAATCGCCATAGCCCAGGAAATTATTTCTTCCAAGAATGCCATTTCCATACTGTCGAATATCTATCTCGAGGCGGAACAGGACACCCTTTCCATCAAAGCCACGGATATAAAGGTCAACTTCCAGACTACGGTTCCGGTTATCGTCATAGAACCAGGGTCTACCACGGTGTTTGGGGATAAATTCTTAGGGATTCTTAACGCCATTCCTGAAGGAGAGATCGAATTCGAGCAGGTTGATACGAAAATCACCATCCGCCCGACCTTCAAGAAAATTCGCTTTCAACTAAAGAGCATCGCCTCAGAGAAATTTCCCGAATTTCCCGCGCCCCAGCAGGAAAAGGCCTTTGAAATGCCGGTCAAAGATTTTAAAGAGATGATCCTCCAGACCATTTTCGCGGTTTCCGACGATGAAACCCGGTATTTTATGAACGGCGTGTTCTTTGAGAAGGCCGAGGATAAGCTCGTCATGGTGGCTACTGATGGTAGACGCCTGGCCTACATCAGCAAGGCCCTGGATACGGCGATAGAGGACTTTCCCGGCATCATCATCCCCCCCAAAATCCTGCACATTATCATGAAACGGGCGGGAGACGAGGGGCTTATATCTATTTCCGTAAGCGATACGATCATCTTCATCCAATTCGGTTCGTATAACCTATCTTCCGTACTCATTGAGGGACAGTTCCCTAATTACCACCGGGTGATCCCGGAGAACCAAAGTTCTTCCTTTATAGTGAATCGCCTGGAAATGCTGGACGCCCTGAAGCGGGTTTCCCTCTTGGTGGAGCAAAAGTCCCATCGGGTGTACCTAGGCTTGAGCGCCGCTACGATTGCGGTGTACTCCGAAGAAAGTGATATAGGTACGGCCAAGGAAGAGATTCCCTGCAAATATGAGGGGGAAGAGGTAGCCATTGCCCTGAATTACCGGTACTTGGAAGAGCCCTTTAAGGTCATGGAGGATACGGAGATCTGTATCCAGTTTACCGAGGCGACCCGGGCCATCACCATCCTACCTGAGCCGGCCAAAGACTTCTTCCATATTGTTATGCCCATGCAGTTGTGATTTTCAGCGTCCTCCGGACCCTAGATTTTCGGAACCTCATAGATGCGGAGACCAATACCCACGGGAAAGAAGTGTTTCTGGTGGGGGAAAACGGACAAGGCAAGACCAATTTTCTTGAAGCGGTCTATGTGTGTTCTTATGCGTCCTCCTTCCGGGGAGGGGGCGATAGCGAGGTGGTGCGGGAGGGAGAATCCCAAAGCGCGGTGGCCGCTCGTTTTGCCGGTTCCGTGCTTCTCCCAGCGGCGGGGGAGCAGGCACTCTATGACCAGGTGCGGGTTACCTATGAGCCCCGCAAAAAGACGGTATACTTGGATGGAAAACGCCTTGAGGATCGGCGAGATCTGCTGGGGGTGGCGCCGAGCATCGTGTTTTGCCATGAAGATATGGAATTTGTTACTGGAAGCCCGGAACGGCGGCGCTGGTTTTTTGATCAAACCTTGGGGCTTGTAGATCTTGCATACTTGGAAGACTTGCGAAAATACCGGCGGGTACTGAAAACGAGAAACACCCTGCTCAAAACCGGGGGAGATCCTTATCCTGGGGCGTCTATCCGTCCCATGCTGGATGCCCTGGACCCTCAGCTTGCGTTCTACGGTTTTAAGCTTATGGAAAAACGGCGGGAAGCGGTCCGAGGGTTTTCTGAAATCTTTGGGAGCCTCTATGCCCAGGTTACGGGTCTTGCGGGTTTGGGTCTTCGCTATGTCCCGTCCTGGAAAGCCCTGACCCTAGAGGATATCCAAGGCGGTCTGGAGGCTTCCCGTGAACGGGACCTGGCTTCCGCCCTTACCCTTTCGGGCCCCCACCGGGATCGGTATCTTTTTATGCAGGGGGACCGGGAGTTTGCGGGGAAGGCATCTACGGGCCAGCGCCGGCTTTTGGCCTTACTGCTGCGGGTTGCCCAGGCCCGCCGGTTTTCCGATCTCACCGACGCGCGGCCGATTTTACTTTTGGATGACGTGCTTTTGGAACTGGACTTGGAAAAGCGGCGGAAATTTCTTGCTGCCTTACCTGAATATGCCCAGGCCTTTTTTACCTTTCTTCCCGACGAACCCTATCAGCAATACCAAGGCCCTAGTACCTTAGTGTACCGCGTCTCCCAGGGCGTCCTACGTCCCGCCTAGGCGCCACCCTACCCTGGAGGCATAGCGGCTTCTTGTACAGAAAACCACTCTGGGGCCACGAATTACACAAATGAACAAATCATCATTGCAAGTGAAACGAAGTAATCCCGTGCAAAGGATGCCCAGTAGGATTGCGTCGTCGCTACGCTCTCGCCATGGCGGAAGCACTGATCCCCTAGCAAATGGTGGACTTTTTGGGGGAAGATGGGTAGTATGACCATAACACGCAAGGCAAGGGGGGACGGGTCGTGGTACGGGCGATGATGCTGGGAGATGTGGTGGGAAACCCGGGGCTGCAGGCCTTGGAAATGCTGCTTCCCGAACTTATTCGAGAAGAGGCTGCGGATTTCGTCGTGGTAAATGGAGAAAACGCCGCCGAGGGCTTTGGCCTCAGCGCGGCAAGCCTGGGACGGATATTCGCCGCCGGAGCGGACGTGGTTACCAGCGGGAACCACGTCTGGGAAAAGCGGGATTTTTGGCCGGTGCTGGAACAGGAGAGCCGACTCTTACGGCCTGAGAATTATCCTGCGGGAACTCCTGGTAAAGGCTGGGTGCGCCTCGAAAAAGCCGGCGTGCCCTGGGTGGTGATCAATCTACAGGGACGGGAACTTATGACCCCACTGGACTGTCCCTTCAGAACCTTTGACCGGATTCCCGCGTCCGACCAGGAGATCATTCTGGTGGATTTTCACGCGGAGTCTACCAAGGAGAAGGAAGCCCTGGCTTATTATGTAGACGGCAGGGCGACCCTCGTGGCAGGCACCCATACCCATGTCCAGACCGCGGATGAACGGGTCCTCCCCCAGGGCACGGGGTATATCACCGATTTAGGCATGACCGGGGTGCTAGAAAGCATTATCGGCATGGATACCGGGATATGCCTGGACCGGGCCCGGAATCAGGTGCTGTACCGTATGGTATGCGCCCAGGGAAACGGTGTGCTACAGGGAATCCTCGCGGTCATCGACGAGCATACGCGCAAAACCCTGGAACTGCGCCGGATCCATACCCGCATGGCGCCGGAAGAAGCGCTGGACTAGAACGCATCCCGGCCTAAGGGGCTGCCGATCCAGGTTACATCCCCCAGGTAATCCAGTTTGCGCCCGTCGATGAGGAGCTGTACGTCCTTGATACTAGGAAATTCCGTTGCGGTCCAGATCAGTTGCTGTAATTGGGCGCTATAAGCTTCTGAGCCGTAGGGGGTATAGAGAAAGTCTTCACTTAGGTTGATATAGGCCGTTTCCAGACGGGTCATCACCGACAAGAGTCGGGTTGCCTCTGGGATGAGAGAGATAATGTTCTGATTTTGCTCTTCTGCGCTGGGGCCTTTCAAAAGGGCCTCAAGGATGTCGGTTAAGGGCGCTTCGGACTGGGGGAGGCTACGGCTCACCTTGACGGAGCCGATGGTTCCCTCGCTATCCAGGCGGATGAAATACAGGGCTTCCGTGCGAGGTAACGTTTCCTGGGAGGGCCGTACCGGCGCGGGACTTTCTGCGGCTGCGGGGTTGACTGGAAGCTCCGCCGGTTCGGGGCTCAGGGGCTCAGGGGCCGGGCTTTCATCCCGGCTAATGCGCGGTTCTTCCCCGGCAGGAGCCGCCGCTTCAGCCGTCCCTCGAGCGGGAACCGAGTAGGCCTCCCTGTCCGCCGGGTAGGACTCGCTCATCCCCCGGAAGGGGCGGGATATTTCCTCCGGGAAAGCCAGGGACTCCTCTTGGCTGGGGAGTTTCTGCTGTTCCGCGTAGACGGTTTTAGAAAACCACGTGGGGAAATGAGCGGTTTTAATGGTATTCCGAATCCGCTCCTGGTTTATGAGAAACAGACAGCCGATAAAAACGAAAAAGAACAGCCAAAAGATAAAGACCTTCAACGCTTTACGCCGGGCGCTTTTTTCCTTCGCGTGCTTTTCGGCTTGGCGAAAGGTATGTCGCGGCTGGTTAAAGGGGAAGGGCGAAGGGGAATTACGCTTTCTTGATAAGGCCACCCTTGTATGATAGGCCGGATTCCGCAAAGGGTCAACGGCAGACATCCAAGGTACAGGATAAGGGCATTTACTTTTTTTGAGTGGGGAACCATGAAAATCACGGCGAAAGAGCTTCAGCGACATAACCGATACCAGACAACCGTGGGGACGCCTTTTGCATAACCTACCAGACGTACGGGTGATCGCTCTGACCACCGTCCTGGCGTTTTGGAGAAATGGTTCAACGCCCGCAGGAGAATCTCGGCGTAACCATGAGCAATGGGTACCTGCATGACCTCTTAGCAGCGGTACATGATGTTGCCCTGCCGTCCCAGCCGCCGACCTATTGATACATGATCACATAGGGCCGGGGCTTGAGTTCATAGACCTGTTTGGGGGTAAGCAGGGGATTATCGTACCCCGCCCCAGGAATGCCGAAGTTGTAGAACAGTTTGAAGCCCTTAACCGGTATATTGGCGGCTTGGGCGTTAAAGGCATAGGAATCCCGTTTCAGGTGGGGCGGGCCGAACCCGTCAGCGCAGTGTACCAGTCGGACCCGCTGGAAGTTGGTCCGCACTCGTTCCCGGTTCTGGATCATGTGCCAATTAAACTGGTGAATCACCAACATCCGTTCTCCAGGAATCTGATTCGCCAGGATATACTCTTCCATGATTTTCTGCACCTGGTTAATTTCCTCCGCCGTAACCGTGCCGATTTCCTTCATGGGCTTGGTGGTCCGCCATTCAGGGTCCAGGGCTAGGTGGACATTGGGATACCGGAGAAAGGGGAACATACGTTTGATGGCCTCCGTCGGATTATACCGGCCAATCTGATGGTCGATGAAGATGAGTACGTCATGGGCAAGTCCATAGTTTATGTATTTCATCAGCAGTTCTTCATTGATGATTCCGATTTCCCCTTGGGGCCATACGGTTCCAAAGATGATATAGAAGGCTTTCCGCACTCCCCGCCCGCCGCTCACCGCCCGGTATTCCGCAGCGAGCTTGGTAAGCCGGGCGTCTAACTCTTCAATGGAATATCTGCCGAGAATCCCCATGTTCACCGAATTCGGATGTCCGTAGAAGGCCAGTACGTCGTTATTGAGCAAGATCGACAAGTCCCGGTCCGGGGGGACCAGGTCCTTTTCCTGGGGAACCGTATAGTTCCCCGCTCCCTTGCCCAAGGAACGGAGGGTATCCATAAAATACAACGCGGGGAACCGGGGGGGCATCTGCCCCTGAACCACCTGGGCCGGCAGTACCGCAACCAAGAGGTACAAGACCCCGTACCGCCATACCCGAACCCACTTCTTCCCTCCGACAACTACACCCTGAACCACGTTTTTCATTAGAATTATAGTATAAAAAAAACGCACCAAAAAAACCACCTGCCTGCACTTACCGCCACCTGTCCTGGAGGCCCGCCAGCGGGTTTAAGGCCTCCAAACACCGCAAGACACCGGTTTTACGTATCCGTAGTTATCAGGTCATAGGGTATGCCTAATTACCACGGCTATACAGGAGCCCTAAATCCGCTGGTAGGTGGGGGCTTGAAACAGCCTAGGGAAGGGTAGATAACTAAAGAAATGAATAAGCTAATTTTTGTTTCTGGGGGCGTGTGTTCCAGTTTGGGAAAAGGCGTCGCCGCTTCGTCCCTGGGGGCGCTGCTGGAGGGACGAGGGCTGAATGTCCGTATGGTAAAATGCGATCCCTACTTGAACGTGGACGCCGGGACCATGAGCCCCTACCAGCACGGAGAGGTCTATGTTACTGACGACGGGGCTGAAACCGACCTAGACCTGGGCAATTACGCCCGGTTTACCTCCGGGGCTTTGTCCAAGATCAATTCCATCACCACCGGTCAAGTCTACGACGCGGTGATCCGTAAAGAACGGGAAGGCCGCTACCTGGGGCGTTGTGTGCAGGTGATCCCTCACGTTACCGACGAAATCAAAAATCGGATCCTCCTGGCCGCCCAGGAAGACCCGGATACGGACGTGGTCATCGTGGAAATAGGCGGAACCGTGGGAGACATTGAATCCATCCCCTTCCTGGAAGCCGCCCGGCAGCTCATTCATGAAGCAGGCCGGACTAACGCGCTCTCGGTGCATCTTACCTTAATTCCTGAAGTGGCCGGGGGAGAACTCAAGACCAAGCCCACCCAGCATTCGGTGAAGGCCATGCAGGAACAAGGTATCCAGCCGGATATCCTCATCTGCCGGGCGCCGGTCGTCCTGGATGAATCCACTCGCCGGAAGATCGCCTTGTTCACCAACGTGGATATTGACGCGGTGTTCACCTCCTATGACGTCGATACCACCATATATGAAATTCCCCTGGTCTTCTTCGAGCAGAAGCTCGATCAGGTGGTGCTGAAGAAGATGGGCGTAGAAAGCCGACACGCCAACCTGGAATCCTGGTACGTCATGATGGACAAGTTCAAAAACCGCTGCGGTACGGTGCGGATCGGCATCGTGGGGAAGTACATGGACCTCCACGACGCCTATCAATCGGTGTACGAAGCCCTGTTCCATGGAGGCCTTGAAACCGCCGTGGCGGTGGAACTGGTGAAGATCGATGCGGGAATCCTGGAAGAGGCCGAGTCCCTGGAACCGCTCTTCGGGCCCGGAGCGCCCGACGGGGGCCTTATGGGTATCCTGGTGCCCGGAGGCTTCGGACAGCGGGGGACCAAAGGGATGGTTAAAGCCGCCGCCTGGGCCAGGACCAATAACATACCCTACTTGGGAATCTGCTTAGGGATGCAGATCATGGTCATCGACTGGGGCCGTAATGTCCTGGGCTGGGAGGACGCGGATTCCACTGAATTTAACCCCAGTACCAAACATCCAGTGATAAGCCTCTTGGATGAACAGGTAGACGTGAAAAACTACGGGGGTACCATGCGCTTAGGCAAAAGCGCCTCCGTCGTAGAACCCGGGACCCGTATCTTTGCGAGCTACCAGGCGGAAACCATCTTTGAACGGCACCGACACCGCTACGAATTTGCCAACATCTACCGGAAGGCCATGACCGAGTCGGGACTGTGCATCAGCGCCCTGACCCCGGACCGGAGCCTCGTGGAGGCCGTGGAATGGCCGGATCACCCCTGGGGCGTGGGAGTGCAGTTTCATCCGGAATTCAAGTCCAAGCCTACCGGGGCTAGCCCCTTGTTCCGAGATTTCGTGGCTGCAGTGCGGGATACCGCCCGGAGCCGGGGATAAGACCATGGGGCAGCGCGGTACGGCCTCCGGGATAGGGCGGATTATGCTGGGGATCAGTATCCTGGCGGGGCTTTTAGGAGCTTGTTCCTTTGATTATGGGGATGCCGAATCGGATCAGGGGAACCTGCCGGACATTGTAATGAAGGATGTAGAGTACGTTCGAGTGCGAAAGGGTAATCCCTTGGTCCGGTTCACTGCGGAATCCGCAGAACGCTATGAAAAACGGCAGACCATGGAGCTCACCAACTTCTCCTTCGAGCAGTTTGAGCCCCAAGGGGTGGAGATCAACGCCGTGGGCCAGGCCGGAACCGCTTCGGTGGAGCTGGATTCTGGGAACATACGCCTGCGGGACGGGGTCCGGCTGACTGTGGAAACCGAGGATATTACTCTTGAGACCGAGGGCCTGGACTGGCAGGATCAGGAACGGCTGCTTCTGGGGGAAGAAACCGCCCCAGTGGATATGCGGCGTTCCGACGGGACCAATTTCTCAGGTCAGGGCTTTTCCGCAGACATCCGCAATCGCACCTGGAGCTTTGCCTCGGGCATTAAGGGTACCTATATCTGGGAAGACGACGAAGAGGCGGAAGACCCGGAAGGGAGCGGAGTGCCGGAGGCGAAGGTGAAAGAATGAGAAGGCGTTTTTGGTACCTTTGCTTAGGTCTTATGCTTTCCCTAAGCCCCCTCTCCGGGGACGTCTTCACCTTCAAAGCGAATCGAATGAACGGGAGCCGGGTTTCAGGTAGGGAACTTACGGTGCTTACGGGAAACGCGGAGGTCCGCTCGGATAATCTTTTGCTCCGGGCCGACCGAATTGAGATTCACGGGGATGATAACGAGTTCATTGATTGTTCCGGTGGGGTCTGGGGCAACGAGGAAGCCAAAGAAATCTTTTTCGAGACCGACCGCCTGCGCTATGATCGGAAGCTGAAAATTGCCCGGCTGGAAGGCAACGCCACCTTGGAGGATAAGAAGAACAGCATTGTGGCCAAGGGCCGATTCATCGAGTATGACGATCAGGCGGAGATAACCGTATTCCAGGTTGCGGTCCGGCTCTTTAAGGACACCATGGTATGCCGTTCTGAATACGCGGTCTACCGGCGCACGGAAAAGCTCTTGGATCTTTCGGGGTTTCCGGTGGTGTTTAAAAAGAATGACGAATTCCGGGCGGACCGGATTCGGGTAGACCTGGACACCGATGACGTTACCATGGAAGGCACGGTTTCAGGCTCCATAAAGGACTAGCGGTGATGGAAATGGAAACGGCCGGGGAAGTACCGGAAGCGGCCCCTGAAAACTCGGGGTTTAACCACGAGGACCCCAAGACTGAAGGGCATATTCTGGGAGTTTCAGATCTCCATAAGCGGTTTGGCCGAAAGGAAGTGGTGCGGGGGGTCAATTTTTTCATGCATAACGGCACAGTAGCCGGGCTTTTGGGGCCCAATGGGGCGGGTAAAACTACGATTTTCTATATGATCGTGGGCTTTTACCGGCCCTCGGCGGGTAAAGTTACCATGGACGAGGTGGATATTACCGCCAAACCCATGTACCGGCGGGCCCGGCAGGGCATCGCCTACCTTCCCCAGGAAGCGTCGATTTTCCGTAAGCTCACGGTGGAACAAAACATCTGGGCCATTCTGGAAAGCCGTCGGGACCTGCGGAAGGTGGAGAAGAAGCAGCGCCTGGAATCCTTGCTGGAAGAATTTGGCATAGGCCGGATCCGCAGCCAATTCGGGTTTACCCTCTCCGGGGGGGAACGACGGCGGACCGAGATTGCCCGGGCCTTGGCCACGGAGCCTAAGTTCCTCCTGCTGGACGAGCCCTTTGCCGGCATAGACCCTATCGCAGTGTTTGAAATCAAGCAGATCATCCGGCAGCTTGCCGAAAAAGGCATCGGCATCCTCATCACGGACCACAACGTGCGGGACACCCTAGAAATTACCACCGAAGCCTTTATTATCAACTCCGGCACCATCGTGGCCCGAGGGGATAAGGACAGCATCCTGGCCAATGAAATGGTCCGGGAAGTGTATCTGGGCTCGGAGTTCCGTATGTAAGGCCCTAGACCCGGCCAAAAGGGCAGACGGGATATCGGCACTCAGGGCAGCCCAGGCATAAGCCTCCGTTCCCCAAAACCGTGAAATCTTGTTTCCTCATCCGGACCCCTGCGGCAATACGGGGCAGGACCAGGTCAAAAATGGTAGCCTTCATGTACATAACGCAACCGGGCAGCCCTAGGACGGGGATGCCCTCGGCGTAGTAACCCAACAAAAACATCACCCCCGGTACGACCGGCGCACCGTAGGTAACGATCTCGGCGCCACTCTCTTTGATGGCCCCTGGGGTATTGTCATCAGGGTCCACACTCATACCGCCGGTACAGAGGATCAGCTCCGGTTTTTCCCCCCCTGCGCCTTTCCGGGCCGTTTGGATGGCCGCAAGGACTTCATCATCCCCCACCACTACCTGGCGGATCACCCTAATTCCGTAGGCTTTGAGTTTGTCCATGATCACCGGGGTAAAGCGGTCCGGGATAAGGCCCTGGGCCACCTCGCTTCCGGTGCTTATGACCCAGGCGGTTTTTAGGCTATAAGGCCGGAGGGCAAAGAGGGGCTGCGTCCCCGCCGCCGCTTCCGCCTGGGCTAGGATTGCTTCGGCTACCACTAAGGGGACAACCTTCATGGCGGCCAGTTTATCCCCCGCTTTGACCGCAGAATAGGAATGCCGGGCCGCAATTACTACCTCAGGAACCGCGTTCACCCGGTTAAGGCGGGCCACATCGGCGCAAAAAACACCGTCCATTTCCGCAAAGACTTCGATTTTCCCCTCTGCAACCACCCCGCTTCGTATGTGGGCGTTGGTGCACAGCGCCGCAAGCCGCAGTGCAGCCTCGTTTTCGTGGAGCATCCCCTCTCGTTTTTCCCAGACAAACAGGTGTTCCTTGCCCATAGAGCGGAGCATGGGAATATCCCCTTCCGCTATAATATGCCCCTTGCGGAACTGGGGGCCTTTCATTGTACCCGGTACGATCCGGGTCAAATCGTGGCATAGCACCTGCCCGACCGCCTCTTCTACCCGAAGTTTTTTCATTCCTGCCTCACGCTTATTCTTGAATTATTTAGTAGAGTTGTTTAAAAACTTCAGTTTTTAAACAACTTCCGCTGAAAAATAGCAAAATACGGAGCATTTTGCAGGACTTATTCGATAACCAACCGGGTTATTGAACAAGTCCAGTGAATAAAGATATAAAAAAGGCTGTCTAAAAAACACGGCTCTCTTAGACAGCCCGAAGGAGAGGGACGCTTTTTACCGGTATCGATAAGAGCGCCATTCTTTGTTATCACTATACCGGCCAAGGGACTAGTTTGTCAATATAATTCGGATGCCTGTGAAAAGCAATCCAAACGAACTGCGTTTACCATTGACGGGTAGGTGGAACATTGCCGCCTTGACGGTCGCCCCCCTTGATGGTAAGGTCAAACGAGAGGAGAGAAATATGGGTGATCCCAAGGGGTTTTTAAAAATACGACGGAAGGTATCGGGCTACCGGCCAGTGGAAGAACGGGTCAACGATTACAGTGAAGTAGAAGTAGCGCTTCCCGAAGCGGAACGGCAAGATCAAGCGGCCCGCTGTATGGATTGCGGCGTACCCTTTTGCCATTGGGCTTGTCCGATCTCCAATGTGATGCCCGACTGGCAGGATCGCTTGTACCGAGAGGATTGGGCTGGGGCTTGGGCCCTGCTCGAGGATTGCAACCCCTTCCCAGAGTTCACCGGACGGGTATGCCCGGCTCTCTGTGAGGCCTCTTGTGTGCTGGGGGCCAATGACGATCCCGTTACGATCCGGCAGAATGAGTTGGCCATCATTGAACGGGCTTTTTCCCTGGGTCTAGTCATCCCTCGACCTCCTGGGCAGCGGAATGGGAAAAAGGTGGCCATTCTGGGGGCAGGGCCTTCTGGCCTGTCTGCGGCCTACTACCTGAACCGGGCGGGCTTTTCCGTTACGGTCTACGAGGGGGATCACAAGCTCGGAGGCTATCTACGCTACGGCATTCCTGATTTCAAGTTGGATAAGAGTTTCATCGACCGGCGGATTAAGCTCATGGAAGCCGAGGGGGTTACCTTCAAAACCAACGCCCCAGTGGGTTCAGGGCGCTACGGTTTCGGCGTTGCCCCCGATCCCAGCGGGGTAATCGAAGCGCGCACCTTGGAGGCCGCTTACGACCTCGTGCTCCTGACCATCGGCGCTCGGGAGCCCCGGGACATCAGCGTACCAGGCCGGGAACACACGGGTATCGTGCAGGCTCTGGATTACCTGTCCTTGCAAAATCGCAACCTCGCCGGAGAAGCCGGGGGTCTTGAACCCATTACGGCCTATGGAAAACGGGTGGTGGTCATAGGCGGTGGGGACACTGGTTCGGATTGCGTGGGTACGGCGAACCGGCAGGGGGCTTTGCGGGTAACCCAGATCGAGGTGTTGCCCAAACCCCCGGAGCATCGCCCCCCAGAAGAGCCCTGGCCTCTCTGGCCCCGGGTGCTTAAAACCTCCAGTTCCCATCAAGAAGGGGGCGAGCGCCTATGGTGGGTCAATACCAAAGCCTTTATAGGTCGAGGGGGGAAGGTGGAAGCCATCCACGCGGTGAAGGTCAACTGGACCCAGCAGCAGGGTCGACCGATGATGACCGAGATTCCCGGCTCGGATTTCGAGATCGGTGCGGACCTGGTGCTGCTGGCTATGGGCTTTACCCATGTGGTACAAGAGGGCCTGGTCAAGGATTTCGGCCTTGAGCTGGATGAACGGGGCAATATTCGTACCCGGGGCAGTTTTCACACCTCTAACCCCAAGGTTTGGGCTGCCGGGGATGCCCGTAATGGGGCGAGTTTGGTGGTGCGGGCTATTGCGGAAGGCCGCGCTGCGGCAGAAGCGATCATCAAGAGCCTTTAGGCCGGGGACTCTTGAAAAATAGGCTTCCCGTGCTATACTAAAAGAGTCATGGTTCATGGGAGCCTTTGCGGGTATAGTTGTTATATATTTTTATAGGTATCTAAGAGAAGGAAAAAACAAAACACGATGAACCAGCGGATGGCGGCACGGTTGTTCAAACCATGAATACGGAAACCACAGTACCGGGGCTCATTCAGAAAGCCTATGACAGCCTTAAAGTCTCTGACGCGGCGACGGCCCTCAAGTTGTTGGAGGAAGCCCTTAAGCTTGATTTTGAGCATCCCGAAGTAGTGTACGCCCTAAAGTGTCTGAACTGGTGGCTGGATAGGATCAAGCGCTTGCCGGAATTTCCGGACCCCTATGAACAAGGGGGGGTTATCCTTGCCCAATGGAAATCCTTTTACGTGTTTCTGGATCGTATCGGGGACGCTTATGACCCCTGTCAGTATGCCCTCAGGCGCTTTGTGTTTTCCACAGCCCTACAATCCTTTCAGAGCGTGTTGGGAGACGGGATAAACCAGCATGATCCAGGCCTTCTTTTGCAGGTGGGTCGCTGTTACAAGGGAGTGGGGAACTACGAGCAGGCGATTAAGTACCTAGAACAGGCGGCTCGGTTCAAAAGGGAAGACGGCGAAACTCTTTCGGAACTGGCGGACGTGAACGCGCTCTTAAACGAAACCCGGGCCGCTAAGGTCTTGTTCCGGGAAGCCTTTTTTCTAGATCCCCAGGGTATTGATCTACGGTCTATGGAGTCGGAGATGATCATCCGACTCCGGGATTGGGTCGAAGAACTGGGCTATGAAGGGGCGGAGCTAGCCGAATGGATTCCCATTTACGGGTGCCTTTTGGGGGTCTTTTCGGTCAAACGGGTCTTGAAACAGGTGGAACTCGGCAGACTCAAGCAGTCCATTTTTACGCTGGAAAATGAGTTGCGGAACAGCCAGGATACCACAGCGCTCCTTAAGCCCCGACTGATTAACCGGTATTTCTGGCTCATCGATCACTATGAGCATATACGGGAAGATACGAGCGTGATTGAAGAAACTATGCTCAAGATTAAAGTCATGGATCCTGGTATCTATGAACGATACCGGAATTAGTTTTTTTATTTTTTCCCCTACTACAAGGTGTGATGATTAGTGACCCTGCCGTGAGCATGGTATGTATTCTGATTGTATGCCCCCAGGGCGAGGAGTTATGAGATGTCTGAAGCTCTCCTTAAAAACGTGCAGGAAATGCTGAATGAAGAAAAGTGGACTCGGGCCACTCTCAGTAATTATTCTACCAGCCAGTTCAAGGAACTGGATCTGATCCTGAAAGAGGCGCTGGAAGCGCGAGTCTATGATGAACTCAAGAAGAACTGCGATGAACATCTTTTGCATACCAAGAACAGTATCATTGCCTTGTATCTCTCCGGGATGATTGCTCTCTCCCGGCAGATCATTGACGACGCTGCTTTGGTGAACCTGGTAACGATCTTCGTGGACAACCATAAATGGAGTATCGTTTGCTACCTGTGCGACCGGATTCTGGACTACGGGGAATCTAAATTTGCCCTGCGGACCTTGATCGATTGTTACAAGAACGAAAACCAGGAGGAGGACATTTACGGCATTTGGGAACGACTGGTTAAAGTGGACCTGGAAGAAGCGGACCTGGCCAAATCCCTGGGGGAATATTTTGAGGCCCAGGGGAACATCGAAAACGCCGTGGATTACTATAAAAAAGCCCTGCACCGGTACATTAACAAACAGCTCTTTACCAATGTGAAAGAGATTTGGGAAAAACTGTTGGGCTACTGTCCGGAGGATATTGATTTCTTTCTTCACGTGGAAAAGAAGATAGCCCGGAATATTAGCGAGGATAAGGCGGTGCTGCTCTTGCAGGACGTGTATGATTCCTGTCGCGAGCGGGAGGACATTAATACCGCTATTAGCATCTTAAAACTAATCCTTCAGTACGATGAACGGGACAACCAGGCCCGTAAAGAAATCATCGACTGTTTCAAAAAGAAATATGCCGCCCATAGCCAGCTCGAAGAATATATCCGGATATCCAATCTTTCCCAGCACTGGCGCAATGTTCATGAAGCCATCACAGACTTTGAGAAGCATATTGCCTTTGACAAAGGTAACTTCGTGTATCACCGCACCTGGGGGGTGGGGCGCATCGCCAGCGTTCAGGGGGACGAGATTGTCATTGATTTTACCAAGAAGCGGGAACACGTGATGGCCCTTAAAATGGCGATCAACGCCCTGCAAACCCTGTCGAAGAACCATATCTGGGTTTTGAAGGCCACCCAAAAAAAAGAAAAGCTCCACGAGCGGATCAAAAACGACTTTTCCTGGGCCTTGAAAACGGTGATCAAGAGTTTTGATAACGCCTGTGACCTTAAGCGTCTTAAAGCAGAATTGGTGCCGTCGGTGCTTTCCTTGGGGGAATGGGCCACCTGGAGCGCCAAAGCCCGGGAGATTCTCAAGACCGACCCGTCTTTTGGAGTCAGCCCGGATAACATTGATATCTATACGGTCCGGGAGCGGCCTATCAGCATTGAAGAAAAACTGTTTAACGAGTTTAAGGCGGAGCGAAATTTCTTTGACCGGGTACAAACGCTGCGAAACTTTGTAGCCCACAAAGAGGTGGAGCTGGATTCGGAATACTTTACGGAAATGTTTTCCTATTTTACCGGCTATCTCCGGTCTCCCGCACAGATAAACGAGCAGGTCCTCGCGTCTTATCTCTTGGTCAAGGACCTCATCGCAAGCTACCCGCACCTGGGAACCGCTCTATCCTTGAATTTCCTAGACCTGTTTCACGCCATTGAGGACATACCCGCAGTATTTTCCCAGCTCAAGGATACGAAATTAAAAGAGGCTTTTCTGCATCATATCAAGCTCTTTGTCCCCCAGTGGGCGGACGAGTACATCCGCCTGTTTCCCTACGCCCTATCCTCATCTATTATCTTCAATCTGGAGAAAGAGGGCTATGAAGCGAAGCTCATCTCCATGGTGGTAACCTGTTTTGAAAATTACCGGGACCATAAAGAAGCGGTAGTGTGGCTCTTTAAAAACAGCAAGGAAACTTCCTGGTTCAAAAAGGCGGGTATCGGAGAGGAAAAACAGCTCATCACCTTGATTCACATCATGGATATTACCTACCGGGATATAGAAAACCACCGGGATACCACGGAAAACCGGCGAGTGAACAAGCAGGTGTACACCTTGTTATTCAAGGACGACATCCTCAACGCTTTTATGGACCAGGCGGACCCGGACACCATCATTCGTCTGTACACCTTTATAAGTGATGTGAAGGACCTGGACCCCACGGACAAGTTCAAGCTGCGGAACCGTATTTTGGATAAATACCCGAACTTCAAATTCTTCGGGGACGTGGAAAAGACGGTCATCAGCCGGGGACTTATGGTTACCGCCGCGATGTATGAGGAGAAGCAACGCCAGCTGGCCCATATTATGGAAGTGGAAGTCCCGGCTAATACCAAGGAAATTGCCTTTGCCCTTTCTTTGGGGGATCTCCGGGAGAACGCGGAGTACAAGGCGGCCAAGGAACGGCAGGAACTCCTGAATAACACCTTAAGCAAGCTCAAAGACGAAATTGAACGGGCCCAGATATTCGATCCCTCCACGGTCAATACGAACCGGGTATCCTTCGGTACCCGGGTGAGTTTGGTCAATACCGTCTCCGGCGCCCGGGAGGAGTATACCATTTTAGGCCCCTGGGAATCGGATCCGGTTAATCGAATTATTTCCTATCTTTCTCCCTTGGGCGGGACGCTTTTGAATAAGGCCCTGGGAGAGGAGTTTGATTTTTCCTCCTCTGAGGAAAAGATTTCCTACAAGGTAGAATCCATTATCGCCGTATCCTTTTAGCACCTGCGGTGCCACCTGCCGTGGGGGGCGGATCGGTCGGACTTGAAGCGGGGCGTGCCCCGCCCCTAATTACGCAGCCCGTCGGGGCTTACGCCTCCACGGCGGGTGGGCCTCCACGGCAGGTGGGATATGAAGAAACGAGGATTAGCGTATATATTGATAACTATGGGGGGGTTGCTATTTGGTCAGGCGGACCCTTCCGGAGAGCCAAGGGATGTGGTGGTGCTTCTGGATACCTCGGCCAGTATGAGCGCCTTTTACCGGGAGGTGAGCGCCTTTAGTACCGGGCCGCTTTTGAGGGAATTCCTGCGTTTAGCGGATACCTTGCATCTTATCTCCTTTTCCGATAAGCCCCGGCTGGAGCTTTCCCGGCGTGTCGAAGGCCAGGGAGACCTGGAAGTCGTTATTGGCCGGATGTTGTTGCTCTATCCCGTGGAGCCCTACTCGGATATTATCGGCGCCCTGGCCTATACCGAGGGCTATGTGTCTACCCTGCCGGGGAAGCGGCCCAAGACCATACTGGTCATCTCTGACGGGGAGCATAACCCCTCTCCTGGATCTCCGAGTATCCCGGAGGCGGGTCTTCAGGGGCTCCTTAGGGATATGCAAAACCGCTTGCAGGCCCAGGGGATCCGCTTTGAGTTTATTCAGGTGCCCGAAGGCCTGAAGCGCAACCCCCCCGTATCGGCCCCGCCCCAAGCCGTCCCCTCGTCCCAAGCTCCAGTTCCCCCAGCGCCTTCCCTTCCGAGCGCACCGGAGCCTTCTGCGCCACCGGCTTCGGCCTTGCAAATGCCGGTCCTCGTCCCGGAACTCTCCGTGCCCGAGGAGGAGGCCCCCTATACGCCTCCGGAAAATGAGCCTGGGTATCCGACGGACACCGCGCCCTATCCCGATGAATCCTGGGGAATGCTTCCGGAGTACCCCAGGGCAGCGGAGCCTCCGGAGTGGATCGGGGAAAAAACGCAAGATGTCCCGCAGCACAACGGAGCTCAAGCGGCAAACAAAGTCCCGCTCTTAATGTTCATCAATACGAGTCTCGGCTTTTTGGCAGTGGTGATTGTTCTCATCATCTTAGGCTTGCTCTCCCGCAAGCTGGCGGAGGCGCCTAAGCGGATGCTGGCCCATGGTACGGAATCGGCGGATCTTGAGGGCCCTCCCATGATAGCCTTGTTCGTAAAGGATCAGAGCGCCGCCTTAGGCAGACGGAACTTGCACATCCTGAAGGCCGGGTATTCTTTAAGTCTCGGCGGCGGCAACTCGGATTTTCTTATTTTCCTCGTACCCGTACCGCCCCGGATTGCCCGGGTGTATTTTGACGGGATTTCGTACTTCTTCATCCCTCAAAAACCCCAGTTCTTCCCGGATCTAGGCGGCCAGGTGCTACCAGATTGTATCGGCAAGACCATCCGTATCATCACGGATAAAAACTATGAACTCTCTATTCGTATAGAACGGCGGGAAGACCCCTGGTATGCTTTGAGTCGCTTGCTTGCCTCAGTTACCCTGCCCTAATCGCTATATTTTGCTAGGTACGCATCCATGGCAGCCACTAGGCGCCCTTCCAAGGCAGCATCATACCGAAGGGCGCCGCTTTTATTGCCTTTTTTAGCCCCCAAAATATGGCCAATTCCTGAGTACAGGGCAATAAACTGGTGCTCCACCCCATAGGCGTCAAAGACGTGGTGCAAAGCTGCGGAATTGGAATAGGGGACGATAGTGTCCGCCACGTCATGAACCAGGATTGTGGGGATCGTGGTTTCGCCAACATAGCTCAAGGGAGAAATAGCCGCGAGCAACTGCTGGGCCGTCTCTCCATAGCCGAGATCGGTAATATCCCCATCCGCGACCGTATGGCCTGTGGCTTTCTTCCCCACGTCATAGAACAGCTTAAGCCAGCCGAGCTTTTTGAAGCTGTACAGGAAGGCTACATCCCTCAGATCCGTAGGCCCCGCAAGGCTTACACAGAACGCTAAGGGCAGGGGACTCGCTTCAGCGTATTGGTAGGCGTACAGCATGGAAAGATGGGCCCCGGAAGAGTGTCCCATGATAACGGTCTTTTTCGGGTCTATTCCCTGTTCAAAGCAGAAGCGCTGTATCCCCGTAAGGGCCCCGTGTATATCATCTAAGAGATCCTTCATGTGCACGGTGTCATCAATATACCGGTGATTCATGGATGCCACTAGGAACCGGTCCCGGAAGGTATCGAGAAACAAGGGCTGGGCGCTTTTATCGCCGTACATCCATATCCCGCCGTGGATAAACAGGATAAGCCCCTGCGCCCTGCCGTCCGGTACGGAAATATCCAGGACCTGCCGTTCATGCTCCCCGTATCGCAGGTCCTTATGCAGGGTGTACCGCATATCCTGCGGCGCTTGTTTCGTGGAAGCGCATCCGAAAACCAGGAGCAAGCCCACCACGGCCCCGAGCCTATAACCCGCTTGTGGTAGAGAACCGTAACATTTACGCATACCTGCTCTGTTAATTGCTTT
>JAITJK010000174.1 GCA_031278935.1 Spirochaetaceae bacterium
TACCGCCCGCGAAAATTCTTCCGCCCCGGCGGTCAAGAAGCCCCCAAAATCTCCCGGGCGCGCTGCACGGATTGGGCCGAGGGCTCGCTCACCCCTTCGAGTGGGTATGCGCGGCCCAGGGCGCGCCATTTGTGTGCCCCCAGCCGGTGATAGGGCAGCACTTCGATTTTTTCGACGCCCTTAAGGGTATCGATAAAGGCTTTAAGCCCGGTGAGGGCCTCTGGATCATCGGTAATCCCCGGAACAAGCACGTGGCGGATCCACATGGCCTTGCCGGATGCGGAAAGAAACCGAGCCATATCCAGAATGGGCCCGTTGGATCTCCCGGTAAGCTGGCGGTGCGAGCGGTCCTCAATATGCTTCAGGTCCAAAAGCACCAGGTCCGTATAGTCCAAAAGCTCCGTAAAAGGTTCGAGAAAAGCCGCTTCCCGGGAAAAGGGCGCCCCAGAAGTGTCCAAGGCCGTATGAATACCCTGTTCCTTGGCCTTTTGAAAAAGTGCGAGGATAAAAGGCAACTGTAACAGCGGCTCGCCGCCGCTTACGGTAAGGCCCCCCCGGTCCCCCCAATAGGAACGGCAACGCAGCGCCTGGCGCAGCACCGATTCAGCGTCCCGCACCGTGCCCCCTTCCCGCACCCAGGTGTCGGGGTTGTGGCAGTATTGACAGGCCATGGGGCAACCCTGCATAAACACCACAAACCGTATGCCCGGCCCGTCCACGGAGCCGAAACTCTCCGTGGAATGTATTACCCCCATGACGTCCGCCTCGGCCATAACCCCGCGCACTCCGTCACGGCTCCCTAGGGAATTTCGTGGATGGTCCGGGATATAACCTCGTCCTGCTGTTCCTTGGTGAGTTTGTTAAAATGCACCGCATAGCCGGATACCCGAATCGTGAGCTGGGGATATTTCTCCGGGTGGGCCTGGGCGTCTAGCAAGGTTTCCCGGCTGAATACGTTGATGTTCAGGTGATGACCGCCGTTTTTAATGTAACCGTCCAGCATGGCCGAGAGGTTATGTTTCCGGCTCTCTTCGTCCCGGCCCAGGGCCGCAGGAACCACCGAAAAGGTGTTGGAAATGCCGTCCTGGGCATACTCGTAGGGCAGTTTGGCCACGGAATTCAATGACGAAAGCGCGCCGTGGGTGTCCCGACCATGCATAGGATTGGCCCCCGGCGCAAAGGGCGTGCCTCCTCGCCGGCCATCCGGGGTGGAACCGGTTTTCTTGCCGTACACCACGTTGGAGGTGATGGTCAAAATCGAGGTGGTGTGTTTCCCGTGCCGATAGGTTTTAGTACGTTTCACCTTGGACATGAAAAGCTTCAACAAGGTTACGGCGATTTCATCCACCCGCTCATCATCGTTGCCGTATTGGGGATAGTCCCCTTCCACCACATAATCCACCACAATACCCTGCTCGTCCCGAATGGTTTTCACCTTGGCGTATTTAATGGCCGAAAGAGCGTCTACTGCGATAGAAAAGCCGGAGATCCCCGTGGCCATAGTCCGCACGATCTCTGTGTCGTGCAGCGCCATTTCGATGCGCTCGTAAAAATACTTGTCGTGCATATAGTGAATGACGTTCAAGGTGTTTACGTAGAGGGTAGAAAACCAGTTGAGCATATAATCAAACTTTTCCATGACATCGTTGTAATCCAGGTATTCCGAGGTAACCCGCTGGAATTTGGGAGCCACCTGGACTTTGGAAATCTCGTCCACCCCGCCGTTAATCGCGTACAGCAACGCTTTGGCCAAGTTCGCCCGGGCGCCGAAAAACTGCATCTGTTTGCCGATGCGCATAGCGGACACGCAACAGGCGATGCCGTAATCATCCCCCCAGTAGGGGCGCATGACTTCGTCATTTTCATACTGAATGGCCGAGGTATTGATGCTCATGGCTGTACAGAAGAGCTTGAAGTGCTGAGGTAATCCCTGGGACCACAGCACCGTCAGGTTCGGCTCCGGGGCGCTACCCAGGTTATGCAGGGTCTGCAAGAAGCGGTAACTGTTTTTTGTGACCAAAGTCCGGCCGTCCACGCCCATCCCTCCGATAGATTCGGTAACCCAGGTGGGGTCTCCGGAGAAGAGCGCGTTATATTCCGGGGTACGGGCGAATTTAACCATCCGCAGTTTCATCACGAAATGATCTACCAGCTCCTGGGCCTGGATTTCGGTGATGAGGCCTTTGGCGAAATCCCGCTCCAGGTAAATATCCAGAAAGGTAGAGGTTCTGCCGAGGGACATAGCCGCACCGTTCTGTTCTTTTACCGCAGCCAGATACCCGAAGTAGAGCCATTGAAACGCCTCCTGGGCGTTAGCCGCAGGCCGGGATATATCGAAACCATACATAGCCCCCATTTCTTTCAACTCCGACAAGGCCCTCAGCTGCTCCCGCAGTTCTTCCAGCTGACGGATGACTTCTTCGGTCATTTCCCCGCCGGAGAAGCGCCGGACGCTGGCTTGTTTTGCTTCAATCAGCCGGTCAACGCCGTACAGGGCCACCCGCCGGTAGTCGCCGATGATCCGCCCCCGGCCGTAGGCGTCGGGGAGACCGGTGATGATGCCGGATCGCCTGGCGGCGCGCATTTCTTCGGTATAGGCGTCGAAGACCCCCTGGTTATGGGTTTTCCGGTAATCCCGGAAAGCGTGGGATATCTCCGGGTCTACCGTATAGCTGTAGGCCTTGGCGATCTCTTCCACCATGCGGATACCGCCGTAGGGGAACAGGGCTCGTTTGAAGGGTTTATCGGTTTGAAGGCCCACGATTTTTTCCAGGTCTTGGTTGAGATACCCTGGTTTATGGGCAGTGATGGTGGAAACGATTTTAGTGTCTAGGTCAAGGACACCTCCGGCGTCTTTTTCCTGTTTGCTTAAGTCTTCCACCTCGGCCCACAGCGCTTGGGTGGCTTCGGTCGGACCGGCTAAAAAGGCCGCATCCCCTTCGTAGGGGGTGTAGTTTTTTTGAATAAAATCACGAACATTGATCTCTTTTTTCCAGATCTTTCCGTGAAAACCGTCCCATGCAGTCATGTCCTTCATAAGGGATCTCCTTAACGGCGGTTTCGCTAAACTATCGTGAGTTCGACAAAAGAGAGTCAGACCTCGCTTCTTATGGAACTCCTGGTAAACTAGA
>JAITJK010000203.1 GCA_031278935.1 Spirochaetaceae bacterium
AGGCTGCTTATGCTCTAACTCCTTATATTATAAGGAATTAGAAAATTATAGGCGGGTTAACCTTAGGTTGCCTATGTTTTTGCAATTCTATATGCAACAAGGAATTACACCATAGGCAACCTAATTTTAGCGGAGTTAGGGACTAAAACACAGGATAAGAGAAAAACCAGGAAGAAGAATATTGACCACCAAGACGCCATGATTCAAATTATCGGGAGAAAGTGATACTCCGGCCCGACGGGGCCGGAGAGCCGGTGGCAGGTTGCTTGTGCGCGTACGGAAATCCGGAAAAACCCGGAGGAACCTCAGTGGTGGTTAGACTCAGGATTTCATACCCCAATAAGGCCCTAAAGCTCCCCCGCAAACCGGTGAGCGGGCTTTTGGATATGAACCTTCCCTACAAATCAAAGCTTCGCGGGAACCGGATAACCGGGATTTTTCGCGTAAAAAGACGCTAAAGCCGCTCTGGTAAAAAATCCGCCAGCGCAACTGACGGCCAGACACTGTTGATATGGGTGGATGACCGGGTTTGAACCGGCGACGGCCAGATCCACAATCTGGAACTCTACCACTGAGCTACATCCACCAAGGCCTGAAAGGCGAAAAAAGTGAGTCCAAAACGAGCCGGGTTTTGGAACCAAACTTATTATAACCTCAATTCCGGCTTTATGTCAACGCAACGGTTGCATCGGTCAATAGCCAGGGAATATTTCACCCCCCTACATGGCGGTTTGCCGCGCTTCGGCGCAAATTAGCCTCATCAAAATACGAGAGGACGGCCCTTGGTCAGCGGCAGCATCACACGCCTTTCCGGCCCATATTAGAAGTTGCTGCCGCTCTTCGTGATAAGCTCCTCGTCCCGTTCGGTAAGGGGAATCTGCTTGCCTTTGGCGTCGTAGATCGTCAGATCCAGGGCCAGACCCCGGAGTTCCTGAACCAGCACGTTGAAGGACTCGGGGATACCCGCCGTGGTGGAAGGCTCCCCTTTCACGATGGCCTCGTAGATTTTCGACCGGCCGACCATGTCGTCGCTCTTGATGGTAAGGAGTTCCTGCAAGGTATTGGCCGCGCCGTAAGCCTCCAGAGCCCATACTTCCATTTCCCCCAGCCGCTGGCCGCCGAACTGGGCCTTGCCGCCCAGGGGCTGCTGAGTCACCAGGGAATAGGGGCCGGTGGAACGGGCGTGCATCTTGTCGTCTACCAGGTGGTGGAGCTTGAGGAAGTAGATAATCCCGCAGAAGATGGGGTTCACAAAGGGTTCACCGGTACGGCCGTCCCGCAGGGTGGTCTTGCTGGTAACCGGGAGCCCCGCTTCTTTGAGCTTTTCCTCGATCTGCTCCGTTGAAGGGGACTGGAACACCGGCGCGCTGAACCACTCGTCCAGGGTGGAAGCGGCCCAGCCCAGTTCGGTTTCGAGGAGCTGGCCGATGTTCATCCGGGAGGGAACCCCCAGGGGGGTAAGACAGAGATCCAGAGGGACGCCGTCTTCCATGTAGGGCATATCCTCCTCCGGGAGGATCCGGGCGACCACGCCCTTGTTGCCGTGACGGCCCGCCATCTTGTCCCCTTCCCTCAGCTTCCGTTTGGTGGCGATAAGCACCTTAACCACCTCGTCTACCCCGGGGTTAAGATCGTCTCCCTCGGTACGCTTGAGGCGCTGGATGTCAATGATAGTCCCCTCAATGCCGTGGGGAACCCGAAGGGAAGAATCCCGTACCTCCTTGGCCTTCTCGCCAAAGATGGAGTTGAGGAGTTTGAATTCCGGGGTGGTCTCCGTTTCACTCTTGGGGGTAACCTTTCCTACCAGGATATCCCCGGAGCGCACCTTGGCGCCCACCATGATGATCCCCTCGCTGTCAAGGTTGTCCAGGCTTTTTTCGGAAGTGTTGGGAATGTCCCGGGTTATCTTCTCCGGCCCCAGCTTCGTCTCCCGTACCTCGGTGAGGAATTCCTTGATGTGGATGGAGGTAAACATGTCTTCCTTCACCACCCTTTCCGAGATAAGGATAGAGTCTTCATAGTTGTAACCGTTCCAGGGCATAAATCCCACCAGAACATTCCGCCCCAGGGCAAGCTCCCCGTTTCTCGTAGCGGGCCCGTCGGCGATGACCTGGCCCCCGGCCACCTTTTCCCCTATTTTGACAATAGGCCGCTGGTTGTAACAGGTATCCTGGTTGGTCCGCTGATACTTCACCAGCCGGTATATATCAAAACCTTCCTCGTTGGTCTCGGGAACCCTGGTTTTACCCTCATCCGGCTTTACTACGATCTCCTGGGAGCTAACCTGCGTTACGGTTCCGTTACGCCGGGCCTTGACCAGCACCCCCGAATCATAGGCGCACTTCCCTTCCATGCCGGTCCCCACCCGGGGGGCCTCGGGGAACACCAGGGGGACGGCCTGGCGCTGCATATTTGAACCCATGAGCGCCCGGTTGGCGTCGTCATGTTCCAGGAAGGGGATAAGGGATGCGGAAACCGAAATAATCTGCTTCGGCGACACATCCATGTACTGGATTTCCCCGGGGGAACGGGTGGTATAGTCCCCCTGACGGCGGCAGGAAACCTGCTCGTCCGCGAAGGAACCGTTGTTATTGATCTTTGCCGAAGCCTGGGCGATATAGTAACGATCCTCATCCATGGCGGAAAGGTACTCGATCTCCCTGGTAGCCTTACCGTCCATTACCTTGCGGTAGGGGGTTTCCAGAAAGCCGTATTCGTTCACCCGGGTGTAGTTCGCCAAAGACACAATAAGGCCGATATTCGGGCCTTCCGGTGTTTCGATGGGACACATCCGGCCGTAATGGGTATAGTGAACATCCCGAACCTCAAAACCGGCCCGGTCGCGGGAAAGGCCGCCGGGCCCCAGGGCGTTGAGCCTGCGCTTATGGGTCAGTTCCGCCAGAGGATTCACCTGATCCATGAACTGGGAAAGCTGGCTGGAACCGAAGAATTCCTTAATCGCCGCCACCACCGGCTTAATGGAAATAAGATCCTGGGGCTTGATGGTATCGGTCTCTTTCAGGCTCATTCTTTCCTTGGCGATCCGCTCCATCCGGCTAAAGGCGGTTTTCATGGAATTCGCCATCAGCTCGCCTACCGACCGGACCCGGCGGTTGCCCAGATGGTCGATATCGTCGAT
>JAITJK010000020.1 GCA_031278935.1 Spirochaetaceae bacterium
ACCGCTCTAAGTCCGCGGACCCTCAATATGCCTCCAGGGCAGATGGCAAATGGTGGTTGTAGGAGGCGGGCTTGCGTGGTATTATGCCCCCATTATGTTAGATTATCGTTTCATCCTAGAGCATCTTCCCGAGGTGAAGCAAAATATCGCTAACCGGTATATGAAAGCCGATGCGGATAAAGTCGCCGCCCTTTTTACCAAACGAACGGAACTCGCCAAAATGGTGCAATCCCTCCAGCAGCAGCGGAACGCCAACGCCGCCGCCATGAAAAGCCCCCAGGACGCGGAAAACCGAAAGGCCCTAATCGAGGAAGGAAAAAAACTCAAAGACAGCATCGCTGCAGCGGAAGAATCTCTGGCCCAGACGGAGCGAGACCTCCATGCCGAGGGCCGACGGATTCCCAACATGGCCCATCCTGCAGCTCCGGTGGGGAAAGAAGATAAGGATAACCTGGAAGTAAAACGGGTGGGAATGCCGGGGACCTTTGATTTTGCCCCTCGGGACCACGTACAATTGGGGCAGGACTTGGATATCCTCGACTTCGATGCGGGAACCAAAGTTGCCGGGACGAAATTCTACTACCTGAAAAACGAAGGGGTCTTTCTAGAACTGGGCCTTATCCGCTATGCCTTGGACCTGCTCAAACACAAGGGCTTTACCCTCTATATGACCCCGGATATTGCCAAAGAGGAAATCCTCGAAGGTACGGGTTTTAACCCCCGGGGGGATGAATCCAACGTGTATACCCTGGAAGGGGAAGGGACGTGCCTGGTGGGGACTGCGGAGATTACCCTGGGGGGCTACTATGCCGACAGGATCCTCCCTAAAGAGCGCCTGCCCCTGCGGATGGCGGGCCTTTCCCACTGCTTTCGTCGAGAAGCCGGGGCGGCGGGGCAGTTTTCTAAAGGCTTATATCGGGTGCATCAGTTTACCAAGGTGGAAATGTTTATCTTTTGCCAGCCCGACGAGTCGGAGGCCTTACACGAAGAACTGCGCACGGTGGAAGAGGAAATTTTTGCGGGTCTCGAGATTCCCTTCCGGGTGGTGGATACCTGTACCGGCGACCTGGGCGCTCCGGCATACCGCAAGTGGGACCTGGAAGCCTGGATGCCCGGCAGGGGCGACTGGGGGGAGGTAACTTCCACCTCCAACTGTACGGATTATCAGGCCCGCAGGCTGAATATCCGGTACAAGGACGAAACCGGGAAAAACCGCTTCGTCCACATGCTGAACGGAACCGCCCTGGCGGTGTCCCGGGCTATCATCGCACTTCTTGAAAACTTTCAGCAAGCCGACGGTTCGGTTTGCCTTCCCAAGGCCCTGGCTCCCTATTGCGGGTTCGAGAGGATCCCCAGCCGGTCAAAAGCCATCACCCCATAGGGCCCTGGCATTCTCGATAAGCGCTTCCTGTAAGGTCTCCAGGGGTATCCCGCGTAACGCTGCGGCAAGGCGGTAGGTTTCCACCACCATGCCCGGTTCCGAGGGCTTGCCTCGAAACGGCTCTGGCGCAAGGTACGGGGCGTCGGTCTCCAAGAGGAGCCGGTCCAAGGGAACAAAGCCCAGAGCCTCCCGCAACGGGGAGGCATTTTTGTAGGTTAGGGTACCCGCAAAGGAAAGGTAATAGCCCAGGGATAGCAGGGCCCGGGCCTCATCCACGCCGTAGGAAAAACAATGGATCACCCCCCGGACCGCAGGATAGCGGGAGAGGACCTCTAGGGTTGCCATGGCGGCTTTCCGGGAATGGATGATGATGGGAAGCCCGATCCTTTGGGCCAAGTCAAACTGTAGCTCCAGCAGTTCCCGTTCCCCCGTAAGGTCCCCGCCAGTTTCTTCCCGGTTATGATGCCGGTCCAGCCCGCATTCACCGACAGCAATGAGCCGACCCGGCGGCGCGGCGCGGATATGGCGCTCTAAACAGGGGATCAGGGTCTGTCGATGGGTAATGGCTTCCTTGGAAGGCCATATACCGGCGCTAAACCGGACCTCCGCAAAACCGCCAAAGGCCGCAAGCCGGAGCGGCAGGTCTTCCGCTTGGGTACCCACATCAATAATCCCCCGGAATCCTTGTCGAAACAGCGCGGCGATCCGCCCCTCCTGGGAAGGGAGCATGGAGAGGTGGGCGTGGGTATCGAGAAAAGCTCCGCTCATGGCTTAGGGCACCGGCGCCAGGGTGAGCAGCCGGGCAATGATCGCATCCCGATCAAGGCCTTCGGCCTCGGCTTCATAGGAAAGGACGATGCGATGCCGTAACACCGGCAAGGCTGCGGCCTTCACGTCCTCAGGGCTCACAAAGGAACGGCCCGCAAACAGGGCGCGGATGCGGGAACACCGGTACAGGGCAATAGACGCCCGGGGAGAGGCCCCAAAGGCGATATACCGGTACAAGTCCTCCCGGAGGGCTTTCTCCATTCCCTCTGCCGAAACCTTGCCGGGGGCGGTGCGGTACGGCGGGGTTTTGGGCGCTGGAGTCGCAGGAATCGAGGCCCCAGGTCTTGAGGCCGCCACCAGAGAGACTAGGTAGGCGATCATCTGTTCGTCCATAAAGACGGCATCCGCTGCAGCCCGCAGTTGGGCTAAAGCTACCGAGTCTAACACCGGCTGTACGGAGGGCCCGTGTTCACCGGTTTTAAGGCTCCAGGCTTTCGCGGAAGCGGTCATCTTGAGGATTTGGATTTCTTCTTCCGTACTGGGATAGCGAATCAGCAGTTTCAGGAGAAAACGGTCCAGTTCCGCCTCCGGGAGGGCATAGGTTCCTTCCTGTTCAATGGGGTTCTGCGTGGCTAATACCAAAAAGGGTTCCGGCAAAGGGTAGCTGGTCTCTCCAATGGTAACCTGTCCTTCTTCCATGGCCTCAAGCAGTGCGGATTGGACCTTGGCCGGCGCACGGTTGATCTCATCCGCTAGGATCACTTGGGCAAAAACTGGACCCCGGCGGACCGAGAAGGTTCCTGACCCCTGTTCCCACACTAAAGTCCCGGTAAGATCCGCCGGGAGCAGATCCGGAGTAAACTGAATCCGCTTAAACGAAAGCCCGGTAATATCCGCAAGACTCTTCACCGCCAAGGTCTTGGCAAGGCCTGGAACTCCCTCAAGAAGGATATGCCCTCCAGCAATCAAGGCCATGAGCAGGCCTTCCACCATCTCCTGCTGCCCCACAATGCGTTTGGCTAATTCCCGTTTACCAGCCTCTAGGATTTCCGCCGCCTCCCGGAACAGCCGGTCCTCCCTATCGAGAACAGGGCTCATCGGCCCCTACTGAATCGTAACATAATAGCGCTCCAGGTAGGCGATCCGCCGCCGGGCGTCGTTACCCCGAAGACTTTGGGGGTATTCCCGGATCAGCCGGTAGTAATATTCCAGGGCGGAACGAATATCGCGGTTGGGACTGGCCGCTTCTAGGCACTGGCCGTAGAGCCACCAGGCTTCGTCGGTCCCCGCAGGATACTGCTCCCGGAAGCGATCCAGCGATGCAAGGGCCTGGGGAAACTCCCCTGCGCTATAAGCATCCCGGGCTTGCTGCACGTAATCCACGCTGAGTTGGGGATCCGGGAGCGTTTCCGGAACGCTTACCGCCGTGGGAGTCGGTTCCATAAGGGGTCGGGAAACCGCAGGGCCAGGGGTCGAGGTCTCGGCGGCTTCGCCCGGCAGACTAGGCCAGCGGGGTTCAGCAATCACCCGGTCCGGATGACTGGGGAGAGAAACCCGGCCCTGCTCAAGAATCGGGTTTACCTGTACCTGAACCGCGTCGTTGACAATGTAATCCTCAATAAAGTCTTGTTTATAGAAGGTAAGCGTATAGGTTCCACTCGCTTCGGTTCGGAATACAAAGGTCTGACCATCTTTTTCCAGGTATCGGGAATGATAGGCGATACCCGGCTTAGATTGCTGTTCCCCCAGATACACCCACCCGGTTCCCCGGAAAGGAATCTCTACCAGTTGCCCCAAGAGAGCTTCAACCTGCCGAGAATAAGTGGCCTTGGGGGGCTCTTCCACTTGAAAGACCGGAACCACCGGTGAAATCGGAGCTTCTCGCGGGGAACTCGTCTCCGGAGGAAGGACTTGACGGCCTAGGGGAGGAGCCGGTTTCGTTTCCGCAGGCCTAATAAAGGCCGGTGGTTCTGGCTTGGGCGCCCCTTCCGGCACTGCGGGAGGGTCTTGTACCGTTGCCGGGGGCTCTGCTTCAGGCAGATGAAAGGACCGCACCGTGATGATAGAACCCGACGGCGCGGGTGGCGTGGGTTCCGGTAGAGCCACCGGCGCTACTTCCTGCGAGGAGTTCTGGGGCGCTGTCAGGGGAACCGAAACCGAGGGAACCTGCTCCGTCGAAGGAGCCCTATTCCCTGAAGTCGCTTCCCGGTTCCGGGACGAAGGCTGAGGGATGAAAAAAGGCGTACCAGAATCTCCGGTTTCCGCCGCCAGAACGGTAGCCCCCCCCCCTAACTCCAGGTCTTCGCCGAAAAGAAGCCCCGTCCCTGCCCGGGCAAGGAGCAACACCGCCGCTACAAAAAGGTGAATACCCTGGCATCTCGTTAATTTCATGGAACCCCTTCCAAGAATGCATCAATCGTTACTTTTATCCGCTCTTGCCACCATTCAGGATCATCCTGCAAGGGATCCGTCCAAAAGGGACGGACTTCTTCCGCAGTCCAGGGGTTCCGGGGTTCCCGGTTTAAAAGTACCTCTGGGAGAAAATCCGGTTCATCCGGCAGAAACACGTCTTCCGGCGCAATGGATAAGGGCTTAAAATCATTATTTAATGTTCGGGATAAATCCTCTGGGATATTAGCCTTATCACGAGCCAGAAGGAAGATGAACAGTCCCGTAAGGCAGACGAACAGGAAGGAAAGCAAGCCTAAACACAACAAGCGGCTTTGCCGGCTTTGCAGCGCCCGCTCCATAAGGCGCCGTGGAGCAGCGCAGAAGGATAGAAGGGGCAAAACCGGTAAACCGGGGAAGCGGGGAAGTCGGGGAAGTCGTGACCATAGTGCCATATCTTTAATATACCCAAAAACACCGACTTATGCAGCATACTGTTGACCTTGGGTAAACGGATTGGGTAGGATGAACCACCCCGAGGGAGGCCGGGAAGGAAAGCGCTGGGTACTCATGAGAGAAGAACAAAAAGGTACGACGTCTGCGTACCAGCAGATCGCCCTGGATATTGCCCAAGATATTGTCCAAGGGAAATACGTGCAAGGGCAAAAACTCTTTGGCCGCTCGGTGCTGGCTTCCTACTATCACGTTTCGTCGGAAACTATCCGTAAAGCCGTGTTCATCCTGAAGGATCTGGGGATATTGGATACGGAACAAGGCAGCGGCATTGAGGTCTTATCCCTTGAGAAAGCCCGGGACTTTATTGATCGGTATACTGAAGTGGAAAAAATCACTGCGGCCAAGCAGGAGATTATGCGTTGGGCCACCCGGCAGGCCGAGGAGACCGAGGCATTGATGGATAAGATTCGGGTGGTGATCTATACGGCGGAACGGCTGAAAACGCTCCATCCCTTCACCCCTTATGCAATTACCGTTACCGAAGACTCCGCAGCCCTGGGCAAAACCATACAGGACCTGCGGTTTTGGCAGAATACCGGCGCCACCATCATCGCCATCCGCCGGGGAGGCGCCATGCTGCTCTCCCCGGGCCCCTTGGCCACCTTCTGCAAAGACGACGTGGTCTATATTATCGGGACCGACCGGTCCTATACGGCTTCCCTCAAACTAGTATGCGGCTGAGGGTGCTCGGCCCTTGCGAAAAAAAACAAAAATATTGACGAATCCTTGGTATTTTTCCTATTTTTTTATATTATTATAGATAGCAACCTCTCTCTCTATACCGGGTTGTTGCTTTTGAGGAACCATGATACGATTTGAAGGAATAACAAAAAAATACGATGGAAAGCCGGTGGTCTCGGATATTACCTTGGAAATCAGCCGAGGAGATTTGGTCGTGTTGATAGGACAAAGCGGTTGCGGTAAAACAACCTTGCTTAAAATTATCAACCGCCTCATAAAACCCACAAGCGGACGGGTGTTTATCCAGGGCGAGAATATTTTTGATAAAAACGTGATAGACCTGAGGCGGAATATCGGCTATGTCATCCAGCAAACCGGTCTTTTTCCCCACATGACCGTGCGGGAAAATATTGAGATTGTGCCGCGGCTACAGAAAAAAAATAGAGCGGCCATTGCGGAAAAAAGTATTGCCTTAATGCAGATGGTGGGTCTTAATCCCGAACTGTTTTTGGACCGCTATCCCTATCAGTTATCCGGCGGACAGCAGCAGCGCATTGGCGTAGCCCGGGCCTTTGCCTGTGATCCGGATATTATACTCATGGACGAGCCCTTTTCCGCGCTAGATCCGATTTCCCGGAACCAGCTACAGGAAGAACTAGCTGAATTGCAGAGCCGACTACGGAAAACTATTGTCTTTGTTACCCACGATATGGACGAGGCGGTGAAAATAGCGGATAAGATCTGTATCCTCCACCAAGGCCGGATCGCCCAATACGACCGAGTGGAAGCAATCATGAAAAATCCCGCAAGCGATTTTGTGGCGGAGTTTATGGGTAGAAACCGGATTTGGTCCTCTCCTGAATTTATCAGGGCCAAAGATATTATGATTGCCGATCCTGCGTGTACCGGGGCGGACGCGTCCATCCTGCGGTGTATGGAAAAAATGCGGCTCAGGCAAGTAGACAGTCTTTTGGTTACAGATAAAGCGGGCTGCTTACAGGGTATTATTTCCGCGAAACAGGCCCAATCCCAGGGAGATAAAAGCGCGCCAGTTTTTCAGGTGATGCAGAAAGAATTTGAAACCCTAAGCCCGGATACCAACATCGTGGAAATTCTTACGCTCATGAACCGGCACTCCGCCAAGGCTCTTTCGGCCATACCGGTTACGGGGGAAAACCGGCGGCTCGAGGGACTGATTACCAGAAGCAGTCTCTTAACTACCTTAAGTCAACCGTATCTGTTGGATGGGGATACGAACACTATGGTTTATAAGGAAGGTTTACCATGCACTTTCTAAGCTATATAGCCCAGAACGGCGAGCTGGTACTACAAAGCTCGGTGGAACATATCCAGCTTACCCTGTTCTCGATTCTTTTGGCGGTACTCATCGGCGTACCTGTGGGGATTTTAATTAGTTACCTTTCCGCGCTGCAAAAGCCGGTGTTAGGAGGCGCTAATGTGGTGCAGGCGGTGCCGAGTATTGCCCTCCTGGGTTTTCTAGTGCCTGTTCTAGGGATCGGCGAGCGGCCTGCGGTATGTATGGTGGTACTCTATTCCCTGTTGCCGATTATCAAAAATACCGCCATCGGCCTTGCTCATATCAATCCCCAGACCGTTGAAGCGGCCCGGGGTATCGGCATGACGCGGTTTCAGATTTTGACGAAAGTAAAACTGCCTTTAGCCTTGCCGGTGATTATGGCGGGAATCCGGATCGCTGCGGTTACCTCCGTGGGCCTGGTAACCTTGACGGCTTTTATTGGGGCTGCGGGACTGGGCTATCTGATTTATTCGGGAATCCGCACGGTGAACACCTACCAGATTCTCGCCGGGGCTGTACCGGCGTGCCTTTTGGCGTTGGCGGTAGATTTTGCCGCTTCTCTCGTGGAAAAAGCCGTAACGCCAGTGTGCTACCGAGATCAGGGAAAAAAGTAAGGGAAAACGAGAGAGACCATAGAAGGAGTTAGTATGAAAAAAATGAAAAGCCTATTGCCGTTCGCGCTCCTGGCTTTGGCGTTGCTTATGGGAGGCTGCACGGCTAAGGGGCAGGTGGTGGTAGTGGCAAAGGATTTTACCGAACAGGATATCCTGGGTAATATGCTGTACCTGCTCATTGATGAGCATACGGACCTTGCGGTAGAATACAAACACGAACTGAGTTCCAACGTAGTATTTACTGCGATACAAAGCGGTACGGTGGATTGTTACGTGGATTATACCGGAACGGTGTACGGCAACTATTTAGGGTATTCGGAATTCCGCAGCGCCGAAGAAGTTTACGAGATTGCGGTGAATTCCTTGAAGGAGCGCTATGATATTCTTATGCTGGATCCCCTGGGATTCAACAACACCTATACTCTATCGGTACGCAAGGATACAGCGGAGCAATACGGGCTTAAAACCTACAGCGACTTGGCGCGGGTTTCCGACAATTTTATCTTAGGGGCTACGTTTGAAGTGTTGAACCGCAACGACGGCATAGCGAACCTGAAAAAAACCTACGGCATGACCTTCAAGGATGAGAAGGCGATTGACGGTACGCTGCGGTATACTGCCTTAGCCAATGACGAGATTCAGGTTATCGACGCTTTTTCTACGGACGGATTGCTCCTTGAGTACGATCTCGCGGTGCTGGAAGATGATCTGCACTTCTTCCCGCCCTATTACGCCGCGCCCCTTATCCGGGCCAAAACTGCAGAACAGTACCCCCAGTTACTCACACTGCTCAAGAAGCTCGCCTATATCTTGGATGACCAGTCCATGCGCGCCTTGAACTACCGGGTGGATGTCTTGAAAGAAAACCCCCGAGATACGGCTCGGGCCTTCCTCAAGGAACAGGGGCTTTTGAGCTGACCCACCTGTCGGGGGCGTAGCCTCTGACGACCGTTTTGAGGGGCGGGGCACACCGCGCTTCCTACAGCGTTGTAAGAGCTAGCCCACGTTATAACTCAGTGCACCTCGTTCTCTAATCACGCGGCCCCTAATACGCCTCCACAATAGGTGGGGCAATAGGATAACCACAACGGAGGCGCACTGTCGCGCCTCCGCATTCCGGGTGTTTCTAAGGAACCGTTCAACCCCACGCGGTTCTTTAGATCGGCGTTACCTGCTTATCCAGCCAGCCGTTTTCCCAGATCATAACAGGCGCTCAGGGCCTCTTCCGAAGGCTCAAGCTGGGTAATAATCCCGGTTCCGTCGACCTTGGCTCCAAGTCCCTGCATCCGCTCGACCCAATCCTGCATCCACTTGCCGTCTCCCCAATCGTAGGAACCGAAGAGCCCCAGGGCCTTACCGCCCACTTCAGCGGAACCTAACGAGGCGATAAAGGGTTCCATCTCACTTTCTTCCAGGATTTCATCTCCCATCGCGGGACAGCCGAAAGCCAGGGCGTCCGCTCCCTTTACGAGATCCTTCGTGGCTTCTCCCACGGGTTTGATCACCACCTCACCTCCGCCCTCACCGGCCCCTTTGGCCACCGATTTCGCCATGGTCTCGGTATTCCCGGATCCACTCCAATAGACAATGACTATCTTTTTCATTATCCGCTCCTAATAGTTAGTTAGCTCAAATACACTTAATTAGCTCCATATAACATACTAAAATTTCCAAATCTTGTGAACCCCCACCCGCCGTGGAGGTCCGCCAGCAGATTTAAGGTCCCTGACTGGCACTGGTACAATCGAAGCGTCTCCTGCTTCTTGTGTCTGCCACTTTGGAACCATAGGTAACGTGCGGTTCGATAGAGAAGGACAATACCTGCAAATTATACGCAGGAACGCTCATGGTATCCTTAGCAGCAAAGCAATCCCGTGAAGGGGCTGCTTGTCTAGATTATTTGGTCCCTTCGCACGGTCTCACTGGGGTCAGACCTACACACGTTATCACCTCCAATGTCCAGATACACCCTGAACGCCCGCCCGCGAAGCCGATGTTGTCGATCCCACAGCAGTCTTGCCATGGTTGTGCCATTCCCTGCCACAGGTGTGAAGGAACGTACTCCCCACGCAAGCCCTCAATGCGCCTCTATAACAATGACTCTACGGCAGGTGGAGTCCACCGCAAGTGAAGTACCAAAGGGAGGTGGTCGCTTAGGCCGTTTCCGGTCCGAGGATTGTAGGTATGCGGATGGCCCTGGGCATTGATGAAAGGAGCCTGGTTGAGGACCCGGCAGGTGTCAAACTCCCAGCCCTTATGGTCAAACAAAGATTCGGTCAGTAGAAAATGGTCGATGCTTTCCCAGCGGTCCTGATAGTAATACGAGCCACCCTGTAGTTCCTGCCCCCAGGGCGCGTAAAGCCCCACCGCACCAGCAGGAAAATAAACCGGCTGAGGAGGCTTCTGCCGACTGAGGATAAGAAAATCCGGCACGATACTTCCCCAGGAAGCATCCTCCGGGAAACCCACCCGCGCGGCGGCTTCGGGATCGTCCGGTAACAACGCCGTACGGACCGCGCCGGTTTCCCGGTACCATTCATCAGGGTTTTCATTTAAGTCGCCCATGATAATCACCGGTAAGACTGGGTCTTCCTTCCGGAGCTCGTACAACCTCCGCGAAAGCACCCGGGCCGAGGCCCGTCTCAAGAATTCCGTATCCCCTCCTTGGGTTTTCGTCCCCTCCTTAGCCTTCCAATGACAGACAAAAAGGACCAAGGGCTGCTCTTGTGCGATTATCCGGACTTCCAGCACCGGACGAGGGATGGTGGCCCCTTGATCCGTAATCGAATGGAGCCGGGTTTCCACCAAGGGAAAGCGACTTATGAGGCCAAGCCCTAAAGACGCCCCGGGATTATGGGTGAAATACAGATGCCTATACCCGCAGGCGGCCAAAGGCCCCTTCACCAGGTCCTCCAACACCTGAATATTTTCGATTTCTTCCAGGCCAAGCAAGTCCGGCGCCTTCTCGGCCATACCGAGAATCCCTTGACCTAGGGCCTGTATCCTGGAGCGGTACTTTTCATCGTTCCAACCTGCGGTTTGGAGGTACGTATCATACTCACTCCCGCTTTCCTGGCCGTCAAAAAGGGCCTGCATATTCCAGGTTGCCACGGTCAAAGTCTCGCTCTCCTCCCCGGATCGAGGACTGGAACCGACGCTCGGAACCCTACAGCCCCCCCACCAAAAGATCGTAAGCAGCAACACCGCCCCGTACAAGGTATGGCTTGTATTCATCATATTCTTGTAAGCCTCCGTATTAATACGGCCTGGTCCTGGCCGCTGCTTGTATCCGCGCCAGAAATAAGCGCTCAATCCGCGGGGGACCTTGCGTGTTTTCCTGGGCGGTGGTTATACTGCTATCAAGTAGGTAAGCGTATGGAACAAGCGTGGCTCATCCGGGAGATGACTCAAGAAGATTACGAGCAGGTCTATGGCTTATGGAAGGGCCTTGAGGGTATAGGACTCAGGCCC
>JAITJK010000052.1 GCA_031278935.1 Spirochaetaceae bacterium
CTCAATGCGTTCCGTCCGTATCCCCGGTATAGAACCCCCATTTTCCCGAATATTCTTCGCAATTTCTATAGGATTTAAGCTCACCTGGGTATAGAAATAGGCGAAAAAGATAATCAGCAACACATATAAAATATTGTATACCCATCCGTTGGGACTTAATACCCGGGAAACCGCCCCGAGCCAGGCGATATTACCCCCCACGGTGGAAGCGATCTGCAAGGGAAAGGTCAGAATCGAGGAGGCAAAAATAACCGGAATAACCCCTGAAGGATTGATCTTGAACGGAATGTAGGTACTTTGAGCGCCGTACATCCGCCTGCCCACGACCCGTTTGGCGTAATTTACCTGAATTTTCCGCTGTCCCTGCTGTTCAAAAACCACCAGTGCCACTACCGCGCCAAACATGGCCAGCACGAGGATCACGAATACCGGATTGAGGTCTCCACTGCGGACCCGGCTAAACAGTTCCCAGACCGCCTGAGGAAGCCGGGCCACGATCCCCGCAAATATGAGCAAGGATATCCCGTTGCCAATACCCCGGCGGGTTATCTGTTCCCCTATCCACATGAGAAACATGGTTCCCACCGTTACGGTGAGCATGGCAATCAACGTAAAGGGAACTATCTTCATACTCAGCAGATTCTCTACACTCCGGGAGATGCTTTGGGCATACTGGGTTACCGCGAAAGACTGGATGAGGCAAACTACCACCGTACCAAGCCGCTGATAGGCCTGAATCTTTTTCCGCCCGCCCTCCTCTTGAGAAATCTTTTTCAAACTGGGAAACACGATAAGCAACATCTGCATGATGATGGACATGGAGATGTAGGGCATAATCCCCAGCATAAATATCGAAAAATTTGAAAAAGCACCGCCGGCAAAGAAATCAAGATAATCCACGATAGGATTACCCGAATTTTGCTGAGAAAGAAAGTATGCGTTTAACTCGCCTACATTGATACCGGGAATGGGAAGCACCGCACCGATTCGGAAAACCACCAGCATCAATGCGGTAAACAAAATACGTTCCCGAAGTTCTTTAACTCTGAAAATGCCGATCACTGGATTAGCCATGTACCTGTTCCTGTACGGTATCGTTCACCATTATAATAACCATATTTGATCTTCGTTTACCAAAGTTCTCTGGTTTTGTAAACCAGCCCCCTTTATGCATCACCGGCGCCGCCTGTCGCCTGCTCGATCTTGGTTTTAGCGGAGGCAGACAAAGCGCGTATCTTGAAAATAAGTTTCTTAGTAAATATGCCATCCCCTAATATCTTCACGGGCACAGGACCCCTAATTAGCCCCTTTTGCCTCAGTGTAGCTAGGTCCACGGTTTCTCCATCTTGATACCGTTTCTCTAGTTCTCCCAGGTTTACCACCTGGAATTCTTTTTTAAAGGGATAATTAGAAAAACCTCGCTGGGCAAGCCGCCGGTACAGAGGCATCTGGCCCCCCTCAAATCCCACATAGGTCTTGCCACCGGAACGGGCTTTCTGTCCTTTATTCCCTTTCCCTGCGGTGGTCCCCCGTCCAGAACCTTGACCTCGACCAATGATCCGTTTTCGCTTATGCGCTCCCTCAGGGGCATGTAAGTTAAAATCCTGCATTATGTGCATTCCTCCACCGAAACTAAGTGGGATACCACTTTTACCATCCCTAGAATCGCAGGACTCGCTTCCTGTTCCACAGTTGACCCAATCTTCCGTAAGCCTAAAGAACGAACCGTAGCCCGCTGCTTGGGAAGAACCCCTATGGTGCTGCGAACTAAGCGTATGATTATCTTCTTGGCCATACTACCCCCAGAGTTCCTTCAGGGATTTACCGCGGTTTTTGGCGATAGTCTTCGCATCCATCATCTTACTGATACAATCAAAGGTCGCTTTGAGCACATTGTACTGACTTGAAGCGCCGATGGACTTGCTCAAAACATCCGTAACCCCGCCGGCCTCCATGATCGCCCGTACCGGCCCCCCGGCAATGATCCCTGTACCGGAACAGGCGGGTTTTAGCAGTACCTTGGAAGCCTTGAATACGCCCTGAATTTCATGGGGGATGGTCCCGTTTTTAATCGGCAGAGGCACCAGATTTCGTTTAGCCCTCTCCACACTTTTACGAATGGCTTCGGAAACATCATTCGCCTTCCCAAAACCATAGCCTACATTGCCTTTACGATCCCCGATAACAGTCAAGGCGGAAAACGAAAATCGGCGACCCCCTTTCACGACCTTGGCGGTCCGATTGAGTTTGACCAGCTTTTCAATAAATTCCTTATCTTTTTCCTGGAAATTCCTATCCCGTTCCCGTGTATGCTCCATGCTGCCTCCTGCTAGAACTGGATCCCGGCTTTCCGGGCTCCATCGGCCATGGCTTTCACACAGCCATGATATAAATACACTTTTCTATCAAAAACAACCTGCTTAATGTTCTGCTCCAGCAGCCGTTTTCCCATAATTTCCCCTAACTGCACAGCTCCTTCCACCGTTGCCTTGAGGTTCCGCAGTTCCTTTTCCAGGGTGGAAGCCGCCACTAGAGTATGTCCCCGAGTGTCATCAATAACTTGGATGTACAAAGCCCGGTTGCTTCGGCTTACGCTCATACGAGGTCGTTCCGGGGTACCGGTAATACTTTTGCGGATATGGATCTTTCTTTTAATCCGCTTTCTGTCTTTCTCAAGCATTTTGCGCCGCATACTTAACCTCTACTTAACCCCGGACTTTCCGGTTTTCCGTCTAATTTGTTCATCCTCATAGCGAATTCCCTTGCCCTTATAGGGTTCGGGGAGACGCAACTTACGAATTCCCGACGCGAATTCCCCCACCCGCTGCTTATCAATACCGCTTATGATGACCTTTCCTCCCGGTTCAGTAACCACGGAAAGACCTTCGGGAATACTTACAAAGAGATCATTAGAATACCCTAAACTCATGGATAAGAGCTTCCCCTGCACTTCCGCCCGATACCCTACTCCGGTGATAATGAGCACCCGGGTAAAGCCCTGGGATACGCCGATCACCATGTTGTTGAGTAAATTACGGTAGAGCCCATGAAACGCCCTGGTCTGCTTTTCCTCATTAGCCCGGGTAACCACAACCTGATCCCCTTCGGGGGTAAAACGTATGACCGGGTGGTAGGGCTGGCTTAGTTTCCCCTTGGGGCCTTCCACGGTTATGACCGCATCCTGGAATGTTACCTTTACCCCTTGGGGAATCTTAACCGGGATTTTTCCGATACGTGACATATACTCCCTCTTACCAGACGGTACAGATGACTTCTCCGCCTACTTTTTTTTCAGCGGCCTTTTTTCCAGTGGTAACG
>JAITJK010000078.1 GCA_031278935.1 Spirochaetaceae bacterium
AGTCGAGGCCTTTGGGCCCACCACGGAAAGGCTTGAGCCGGAGGCGGTGCAGGCGCTCACCCAGCCGGGGTGGGACCTCTTTCACCGGGGAGGCAAGCGGTGGAGACCCCTCCTTATGACCTTGGTCTGTGAGGCCTTGGGTGGAGGTGGCCGGGCTTTGGCCTTGACGCCCCTGGTAGAGTTTCCCCATACGGCGAGTCTCATCCATGATGATATCGAAGACAACGCGGATCAACGCCGCGGCGAGCCGGCCGTCCATATACGCTATGGAACCGACACGGCCATCAACAGTGGGGCGTTCTTGTACTTCCTGGCTTTGGCCTGTATCAAGCCCTGGGATGCTCCGGCGGAACTAAAGAATCAGGCCTTCGCGGTGTGGGGCGATGCTATGCGGCGGCTACACCTGGGGCAAGCCATGGACATCCACTGGCATCGGGATTTTTCCTCTCTACCCAGCTTGGAAGCCTATGATCGTATGTGCCGCTTGAAAACCGGCTCTCTCGCCCGGCTTGCGGCCCTCATCGGGGTTCTTGCGGCCTCACCAGAGGGAACTTCCAGCCCAGAGAGGGCCTCGCCCGGGACGGTTTTGGGCCAGGCGGCGGAAAATGTCGGGGTAGGATTTCAAATTCTTGATGATGTTAAAAATTTGACCACCGGGAATCCTGGAAAAAAACGGGGAGATGATGTGGTAGAGGGGAAAAAGAGCCTTCCCGTCTTATTATACCTCTCCCGCCACCCGGATCGCCGCTCATGGGTGAGCCATTGTTTTTCCGCCGCCCGGCAGGGTGGAAGTGGCGTGGCGGAAGTAGAAGCCCTTATCCAGGCATTGACCGAGAGCGGGGACTTGAGCGAAGCAGCGGCGCGGGGACGCGCCCTTATAACCGAAGCCCAGACGGTTTTCACCCATATCCCCGGCGCAACCCAGTCTGGGGAAGCGGTAGCCCTCTTGCAGGGACTATTAGGGTTTATCCAGGGCTAAAAGGCATCCACCGGGGCTTGTCTTAATAGGAGCGGCGTTATATGCTATCTTAAAAGATGATCGCCTTTATATGAAACTGGTTGTGCCGGGTTTCGTAAAGGCGTAAGAGCCGGGTGATGCTAAAGACGATTGGGGAGCCGAAGGTGCTCGAGGGATATGCCGGTTCTTAGGGGCTCACCAAGGAGAGCTGGGCCCGTAACCATACCGTATAGGGTATGAAGTACTGTTGTAATAAGCCTTTCCCCGCAGGATTTTATGGAAGAAGTTGAAAGAGGCTTATTATAGAAAAGGATAGGTGATGAAACGTGAAGTGCTTGTAGATGTACTGTCGTTGGTAGGTGTAGTCATAAAACAGATAGGGTATGGGTTTGAAACCCTGCGTTATGCGTGGATCCATCGGTTTTTTCATAGTTTTCAAAGACCTCTTTTTGTCCCCCTTAAAGTCCTACCTCCTATTTCGCCTAAAGTTCAGTGTACGCCGGTGCGGCGGCGGTTTGGGTGGCATAAGCTGGTCCTGAGAGCCGCAGTGGTCTTCGGCTTGCTGGTGTATCTCCTGCCCGACGGGTTTACCTCCTTAACGAATCTTCTTAATAAAGGGAAAATCGCGGAAGCGGAGAGGTCCTTTTTTGAAGCGGAAGCAGGCATGGGAGGAATGCCCTACTTTGAACTGGGCCTTTTGGGGATAGACATTAAGCCCGCGTCCCTGGAAAAGGATGCCCTTATTGCTGGCATCCCGGAACCGGTGGAATATTCGAAGCCGAAATTGCTCCTGTACACCTCCTATACCGTACAGTCCGGGGACATTATCAGTAACCTGGCCCAGAGCTTCGGCTTGAATCAGGATACCCTCATATCGGTAAATGGGATAACCAACAGCCGGCTCCTGCAAATAAACCAGGTGTTGCGGGTACCGAATCAAGACGGGATTCTCTACTCGGTGAAAAAAGAGGACACCCTTGAATCCATTGCTACCAAATTTGAGACCCCAGTTCAGACCCTGCAAACGGTGAACGAGCTTTTTTCCGACAGTCTTACGGTCAATGCCCCGCTCTTCATTCCCGGGGCTCGGCTGGAGCGGATGGATCTCCAGGAAATTAACGGGGACCTCTTCATCTGGCCAGTCCGGGGCTACATTACCTCCCCCTATGGGTATCGGTCCAGTCCTTTTACCGGGATTCGCCAGTTTCACTCCGGTATGGACATTGGGGTTCCCCTGGGTACGCCCATACGGGCGGCCATGTCCGGGCGAGTTACCTCGGTGGGCTATGATAAATCCTTCGGCAACTTTGTGGTTATCTCCCACCACGCCGGGTATCGGACGCTGTATGCCCACATGAGCGTGATTCGGACCAAGTCCGGCGACTATGTAGACACGGGCGAGCGCATCGGCGATGCGGGCAGCACCGGCCTCAGCACCGGCCCGCACTTACATTTCACGGTGTATAAGAATGGGGTTACCATAAACCCGCGAAGCCTCATTAAATAAACCACCTCTATAGTACCATGGACATACTGGGGTCAAACTACCACCTGCCGTGTTGAGCCCGTATGAACGCTTGCAAGAAAGCAATCGTTCATACGGGTAATTTATGGACTATTTTCTTCCCTATCAAATGGCACGGCGAGTAGGCGATCAGAGATCCGGTTTTGGGGTCCCGTTTTTCCGGAGATCCCAGAACGGCCATGACCAGTTCACCGGATCGAAGGGGATGTCCTGACGCCTCTTCAAGTAGGAGTACAAGGCCCCGGACGGAACAGCCATACCGACCATACGGAGTATGACGGGGATACCGATTCCCGGATTGAAAAGGCACGGGAAACCGGTCTGAAAGAATCCGTACCGGCAACGCTTGGACTTCCCCCTGAACTGCCGCCTCTTTGTTCTCCCCAGGTCCTGTGAAGAGAAAGCTCAAAGTTGCCCGCTCCTTGGGAAGGCCTGCGGCCCTGGAAAGGGTATGCAAGACGGAAGGCGCATCTTCCGTGTCAAAGGTAAAATGACACCACTTCCCCTTGCCTCCGGGACAGGGACAGACCCCCTGTTGTGGGCAGGGTGCACAGGACCCCTGCCCACGATTATGCAGAGCATTTCGCAGCGCGGCTATCCATTCCCCAGACCAGGGTACCCCCGGCTCAAGAACCAAGATAGAACCGCCCTCCCGTACCAATGAAGCAAGGAGCCGGCTGGCTTTCTCCGCCCCTTGTCGCAAATGCTCGGCATCCCCCTGGGGTATCCTTTCATAGCGCTCGTTAAACACCTGCAAGGCCGAAACCAGGCGGGCTTTCGGACCATAGAGCGGCGCATCCAGGGGTGCGTGAATGGTTTTGATCCTCCAGGGAGAGTCCCCCGCAAGGGTCTGAAAGAGCCGCTTCCCCGCAGCCAGAACCCCGGCGTTTCGATCCAGGCAACAGAATTCCAGGGGAAGGGACCGTATATCAGGTCGGGCGATCCACAGGGCCAGCGTCAAGGTCAGTGGCCCGGCTCCTAGGTCGGTGACGACGTCCCCGGCGGTGAAAGTGAGGGGCAAGGCGGGGAGGAGCCGGCAAAGGCGATAGACGTTCCAGGGAAGAAAATACCGCAGATACGCGGAAAGCAGAGCAGGGGAACCAAGGTAGGCGTCGGAACGCTCCCCACGGCTGCGGGTGAGTAAGCGGGAAAGTTCCGCTATATCCCGGTACACCCTCGATCGGAAACGTCGATGCAGGGGAAACTCCCGTTCGATCACCGCAGGAAGCGCCTCTACGGTACGCCGGACTTCGGAGTTTAAGCGCGGGAAAAGGTACATCAGCCCTTGAGGGGAAAGGTGGCTTTGGCGGCACTTCCTTTGACCACACCGTAGAGAGCCAGCAATTCGGAACGGATCGCCTGTATCTGGGCCTTGAGGTGCTGCCCCTCCCCGCTTACTTCCCGGAACAGCTGATTCCGGGCCCCTTCCAGGGTAAAATGCCGGTCATACAACAGATATTTAAGCCGAAACAGCACATGCAAATCCTGATTGGCATAAATCCGTCTTCCCTGAGGGTCCCGCTGAGGCTGCAATAGGGGAATTTCCTTCTCCCAGTACCGGATAACATAGTTTTTCAGACCTAATAGTCGCTCTACATCCCCCAGGGTATAGGAAATCACGGGTTCTTCCTTTCGGTTTTCCCGGAAGCGCGGATCTCAATGGCCACGGGTATCTGGGAAAAGCCCAGGTCCTTACGAATCTTATTGCGAAGATAGGACACATAAGCCGCACTGACCGCCTGGGGCCGGGACACAAAGAAAACGAATCGCACCGGCTTATCCGAAACTTGCAATGCGTACTTTATCTTGAACCGGGTTTGAGGGCCTATGGGCGGGGGGTACTCCGCAAGCCAGTCCTCAAGAGCTCGGTTCAAGATTCCCGTATCAATGTGCCGTATGAGCTGCCCATAGAGCCGCACCGCCGTATTGAGCAGCGGGTCTATCCCGCTTCCGTCCTTGGCGCTCACCGGAATAATTGGTGCGTACTCCATCTTGGCAAAGAGAAACCGGATCCGGTCCTGCACGGCCTGTAATTGATTCTTCATCGGGGGCAACGTGTCCCATTTATTGAGGACCATAATGATACCTCGGCCCTTTTCATGAGCCAAGGCAGCGATTTTCTTGTCCTGATCCGAAAGTCCCTCCTTCGCGTCGATCACGAGAAAGACCAGATCCGCCTGGTCAATAGCCTTGATAGCCCGGTTCACCGAGTAATATTCGATATGTTCCGTAACCCGACTTCTCCGCCGGATCCCCGCAGTATCCAAGATTTTGAAGGTCCGGTTTTTATACCAGAAGACCCCCTCCACCACATCCCTAGTGGTACCGGGCAGGGGGCTGACAATCGACGCCTCGGACGCGGTGAGCCGGTTTGCCAGAGTGGATTTTCCCGTATTAGGCTTCCCCAAAAGGGCGATAGCGATGGGTTCTTGGGGGTTTTGCCCGGCTTCCTCCTCCCGGACACGGGAAAAATCAAGGTCCGCAAGCATTGCGGTTTCCAACTCGGTCACATGATCCCCGTGTTCCGCAGAGATCATAAAGAG
>JAITJK010000204.1 GCA_031278935.1 Spirochaetaceae bacterium
ATAGTGGCCCCATTAAAGCAAAACCGTATCTTCGACCCGTAGTATTCTTCATGAGATCATTGCGGGTACTCCAAAGTGGGGTGTGGTACGAAATATGCACCCGTATCAACAACCGGGAACCCTTGTTCCGTCATTACAAGGCCTTGGCCCTGTTTGCTAGGGTTTTTCAGGAGACGAAGAAGCGGTTTGTATTCCAGACTCGGGGACTGTGTATCGTCGATGATGGCATTAGTTTTTATATCAAGCCTGCGGAGGCCCGGGAACTTCCGGCTATCATGAAGTTGCTGAAACAGGTGTTTGCTCAACGATACAATCGGACTAACGGACGGGAGGGGCATATCTGGGGCGATCGATACAAGTCCCGGATACTCGCGGGGGAACCGCCTGAGGAGGAGGGTATGATGGAGGATTCGAGCCTTAGGGTCAGACCCTGTTACGTGGGAACTCCGTCCCATCTTCCTTTTGCGCCTCTATACCCCTGTCCCCTTGTTCCCGCCCCCGGATAATCGATATCCATTCGTTCCAATTTCCGGTACCGTTCTCCTATTTGTCTCCAAGAGAAACCTCACTGGGTAACACTGGAACCGGGGGGCCGTTGGCTTTTCTCCGGTTTGGACGTATACTAAAAGCCAGTAGGGGTGAGCGGTGAGGGCATTCGCTGCGGGCTGGGTGGTCAAGCGGCAAGGAGTCGGATATGGGGAACAGGTATCGAACATGGTTTGGTGAACAACGGGGAAACCGGGCAGCGGCGGCTTTTCGGGAGAAGGGCTGGCGTGTCTGGTATGCCGAAGACCGGGAAGTGGCAAAGAAGCTGCTTTTTGAAACCTGCCTACCCAAAGGGGTTACTGTGGGCCTTGGGGGAAGTGAAACCCTTGCAGCCCTAGAGGTGCTACCGGCGCTCCGTACTGCGGACTACCATCTGTTCGACCGATATAACTGCGCCGACCATTTTGCGATGTGCCGAGATAGTCTCCTGGCGGAGTATTTTTTGACCGGGGCCAATGCTCTTACCATCACGGGGGAAATGGTAAATATTGATTGTTCGGGCAGTCGAGTAGCCGCGATGGCCTATGGGCCGCGGCATATCATCGTGGTTGCGGGGGTGAACAAAATCGTGGATACCCTCGATGAGGCGGTGGCCCGGGTTCACGCCATTGCCCCGATGAACTGTAAGCGGAACAACCACAAGACACCCTGTGTAGAGACCGGGCTATGCGCCGACTGCAATATGCCGGGCCGGATGTGCAATCACCTGTTAATCACCTATAACGCGCAGAAGTTTCCTGGGCGGTTTAATCTTATTCTGATAAATGAATCCCTGGGATTCTAAGGCAAGGAGGATGCCATGAGCATTTTGGACACCTTCAAACTGGAAGGAAAGACGGCAATCGTAACTGGCTGCGGCCGGGGACTGGGACAGGGTATTTCCCTGGGGCTCGCCCAGGCGGGTGCTGATATTTTCGGGGTAGGATCCGCCGCAGCCGCCTGGGACACCCAAAAGGCGGTGGAAAAGGCCGGGCGTAAGTTCGCCTATCTACAGGGAGACCTTATTTCCCAGGAGGCCATTCCTCGTATTGTGGAGGAAGCGGTCAAGACCTTTGGGCATATTGATATTCTGGTGAACAATGCCGGTATCATCCGTAGAGAGGATGCCCTTGCCTTCTCTGAGCCCGATTGGGATGACGTGATCAACATCAACCTGAAAACCGTCTTTTTTCTCAGCCAGGCCGTGGCCCGTCAGTTCCTGAAGCAGGAATCGGGTGGCAAGATTATCAACATCGCGTCCATGCTTTCCTTTCAGGGGGGCATCCGTATCCCTTCCTACGCTGCATCCAAGGGGGGGATAAAGAGCCTCACTATGCTGCTGGCCAATGAATGGGCCAAGTACAGTATCAATGTAAACGCCATCGCCCCTGGTTACATGGCCACGGACAACACCAGCGCGCTCCGATCCGACCAGGATCGGAGCAAGGCGATTCTCGACCGTATCCCCGCAGGCCGCTGGGGAACCCCTGAAGACCTTGCCGGCGTTGCGGTGTTCCTCGCGTCTCCTGCTGCATGTTACCTGAACGGGTTTACTGTAGCCGTTGATGGCGGCTGGCTCGCCCGCTAAGGCTTGCTGCTACCTGCCGTGGAGGGCGGGTTCATCTTAACCGGAGGTAGATTTATCTTGGCCGGAGATGGAGTCCCCTCACTTACTATCTCGCGCCCGTTGGATAACAACACAAAAGGGTAAAAGCGGACGGTGACCGTTCTTTAACCACTATAGTCCCAAAGGCCCGATCTCAAAATATCTCGCTATTCGAACCCCGTCTGTTAACTACGCGGTTCACCAGGGACTACGCCCCGCAGTAGGTGGTTAAACCCCCTGAGAGGTATGGTATAGTGATGGGGTAGTTGAAAAAAAGATACCAATGGAGTGTACTCTTGTTTCTTAAAAATCTTGACATCTTTGGTTTTAAGTCCTTTGCCGACCGTACACGAGTGGAATTCGCCGATGGGATTACCGCGCTCTTGGGGCCCAATGGGTGTGGGAAATCCAATGTAGTGGACGCGGTGAAGTGGGTCCTAGGAGAACAGGCCTCCCGGGCGATGCGGGCGGAGAAGATGGAGGACGTCATCTTTAACGGTACGGAAAACCGGAAGGCCTTGAGCGTGGCGGAGGTAACCTTGACCTTGGCCAATGACGCGGGCCTTTTGCCCCTGGATATGCCTGAGGTCCAGATCAAACGGCGGCTCTACCGGTCTGGGGAGAGTGAATACTCCATCAACGGAAGCCAGGTGAAACTCAAAGAAGTTCGAGAGCTTTTTTGGGATACTGGGGTGGGTAAAACCGCCTATTCCGTGATGGAACAGGGTAAAATCGACCAAATCTTGTCGTCTAAGCCTGATGAACGGCGCTATCTGTTTGAGGAAGCTGCGGGAATCACCAAGTTTAAGATAAAAACCCAGGAAGCGGAACGAAAACTCGCCAAAACTGAAGAAAATATGCGCCAGGTAGAGGGGATTTTGGGAGAAGTAAAACGATCCTACGACGGTCTCAAGGTGCAATCGGATAAAACTCTCCGGTTTCGGGCACTGAAAGACCAAATATTCCACTTTGAACTGGATATTCAGCTGCTTAGGCTCAAGCAGTTTAAGTACGACCGGGAGACCCGGACCGAGGAACTGAAACAGCGGACTGCGGAACGGGATAGGCTCAGGACGGAACTAGACGGGGTGAACAAGTCCCTGGAAGAAAACATGGACCTGGTAAACACCCTGGAAAAACAACTGGACGAGTACCAGAAAAATATCTATGGCCTGGCTATAGAGAAGAATGCCCGGGAGAAGGAACTCAAGCTCCTTGCAGAGCAGTACCAGGAGCTCCAGGCGAAACGGGCCCAGAACGAAGGCCGGGAACGGAGCATAAGCGCCAAGATCGAGGAATTGGCCGAAGACGCTGCGGAACAGGACGGTACGGTCCGGGACTTGCACCAGCGCCTTGAAGATATAGCCGGGAATATCGCGTCTTTCGAGGAGAATATTCTTTTGGCCGCTTCTCGGATCGGGGATAACGACGCAGCGCAGCGAAAGAGCGAGGACGAAATCCGCAGTCTTGAACAGGAGCGCTCCCAGCATGAAAAGGCCCTGGAAACCATCACTGACGATATTGTGGCCGCCTTGGACGCGGGCCTCAAAGAGGCGGGGTATTCTGCGGTAGAACGGCGGAATGCCGAGGCCCGGTTGACGGAAATCCTGGGGCTTATCAAGACCCTCCTCGCGGGCCGAGAAGCCCTGCTGCGGGATCTCGCGGCGGCGGCGGACCGGGCCTTCTCAGGAGAGGGTCTTCCTTCCGCTCAGGATCTCAAGGGGATTGCCGAAGGCCTGGCTACGGCTCTGGGGGAGGCGGCGGACCATACTGCAGAGCTTTTTGACCTCTTTGAAGCCTATCGCAAGAGCACTCCCGCATTTATCGATGAATTCCTCGCTCCCGCGGGGATCATCACCCAGAAACGGGCCCTGGACGCCCAGATTCGGAGCGCGAAGGAGGGGGTACAAGCGCGAAGGGAACGCATCGCGGCCCTGCGAATGGATAACCAGGGTCTAAGCGGCAAGATTGACCAGTACCGGGCGACTTTGGAGGAACTGCGGGTAAACCGAGTGCGGATGGCGACCCAGGCCCAAGCCGCAGAAGAACAGGCCAAGCTAATCCGCCGAGAACTTTCCGGTCAGGAAGCGTTGCTCAAGACCGTACGAGACGAACTTTTTCTGGATCGCAAGCGCTTGGAGGAAATCCAGGAGCGGATCACCGATACGGAAGAAGACCTCGCAGCTATTGATGCGAAGGGCAAGCAGTTGACCACGGAACTGGAGCAGCTTGAAAAGAATATTCAAGAGCGAAGCGGAGATGTGGCGGGGAAACAGGAGGCCCTCAAAAAGGGAACGGCGGCCCTGGCTAAGGTCCAGGAAAGCCTTGAGAAGATACACCTGGAACTGGTGCAGTCGGAGACGGAGATTAAGAACATTCAGGATAATTTCCGAGAGACCCATTCCCGGGACCTTATGGAGTTCGAGGAGCGGATTTTTACCATCACAGCTCCGGCCCGGGAACTACGAGAACAGCTTACCGCTGCCAAGGGGAACCTTAAAGACCTGGGGCAGGTGAATCTCATGGCTCCTGAGGAGTTTGCCGAGACTAAAGAACGCTACGATTTTCTTTCAGGCCAGATGGCGGACCTGGCCAAGGCCCGGGATGACCTGGCCAACATCACCGCAGAAATCCGGGCGGAATCATCGGACCTTTTTCTTTCGACTTATAACAAGATCAAGAAGAACTTCCACAATATGTTCCGCCGGCTTTTCGGCGGAGGCCGGGCGGAGCTGCGCCTGTCTGACCCTAACCACGTGCTGGAATCGGGGATTGAAATCTACGCCCAGCCTCCGGGGAAGAAGCTGGAGAACATCAACCTTCTTTCCGGTGGGGAACGGTCCATGACTGCGGTGGCTCTGCTCTTTGCCACCTACATGGTAAAGCCCTCGCCCTTCTGTCTGTTGGATGAAATCGACGCAGCTCTGGATGAGGCGAATGTGAACCGGTTTGTTCAAGTCCTGCGGGAATTCGGCGCTACCAGTCAGTTTATCGTCATCACCCACAACAAGAAGACTGTCATCGGCGCGGGCACCCTTTTGGGGGTAACTATGGAAGAGTCGGGGATCACCAAAGTTATATCGGTACGTCTGGAAAACGAGGAAACCGCCAAAGCCGCAGCAAAGTCCCCTTTAGCGCTGGAACCCTATGAAGAGGAAGAGGTGGAAGAAGAAACGGGCCGGGAACTCCCGGTAGGCATTGATGATCCCGCCCTGGTACGCGAGACCGACCTCCGCCCCATCACCACTTGCCGTAGAGTCGTAGCGGAGGGACCACCTGCTGTGGAGACATAGTAGGAGGCCGGATGATTAGGGATAGGTGCTTTAAACTCGCAGCCTGGCGTCCCTTCGTACCTGCGGTCAGTGTAGCGAGGCCTTGTATACGCCACCCATCATTGCATTCCTCGTTTTTGATACAGGGGGTTCACACCCCTTGCTGGAACACCACGTCAGGCGGCGAAGAAGTGCGCACCCATTCCCCTAACCCCGTAGCCACCCAATGCGCCTCCACGGCAGGTATTCCGCAGGGGTTAAAATAAGGTTACCGCTTCCGCGAGATCCTCGAAACGGCACCATACCCCGGAAAGAATCTCCGGGGAGGGTTCGATCAGGTCCCGAATAAACACCGACCGGATTCCCGCAGCCGCAAGCCCTTGTAGACCCGCCGGTGAATCCTCAAAGCCCAGGCAGTCCTCAGGCGCCTTGTGCAACCGTGAGGCCGCAAGAAGAAAAATGTCCGGCGCTGGTTTGCTTAAACGCACCTCGTCCCCAAAGGCCAGAACCTGAAAACGATCAAGAATCCGGGCCTTTCGCAGTTTCCATAACCCGATCTCTCGGACCGTGGAGGAAGCAAGACCCAAAGGGATGCCCCGGGCCGCCAAATGATCCAAGAGAGTACCTAGCCCCGGCCGGTGGGGAATCCCCTCCCGCTGAATCTGCGCCTCCCTACGGCGAAAGACCTCGCGCTTTAAGGCGTCGTAGGGAAAATCCGCCCCGTATTCCTCCAGGAAAATCCCCCGGGAGACCTCTTCCTTCACTCCCACGGTGCGAAACAGGAGGTCCTGCGTAATATCCCAGCCGTGATCCCAGCCAACCCGGCGCCACATCGCCACCATAGGCCGTTCGGTGTCCAGCATGAGGCCGTCCATGTCGAAGATGACCGCCGCCGGCGTGAATGTATCGCTAATCATACCGGATGCTACCATAGCAGGGCCTTGAGTACCTACCTGGTTGACCAAAGATGACGCGCCCCAGTATGGTCAAGTATGTGCGCTCCTTCCGATAGGGGGGATCCCCCTGAAGAGCCCCTGGGATTTGCGGAAAAACCGACTCTCCGACGGCTGCTGGTAACGCTCTTATGTCTCTTTACCGGGGCATTAGGGCTCAGTACGGTTTTCTTTATCCGTACGGTGTTCTTGCCTGAGCCGGTACAGGCCACGCCCGCAGGGTCACTTCCGGCAACACGGGAGGAGGCTCCCCGATCTCACGAGGCCCCGGAGGCCCCTCCTTTCAAGGAAGACGGGGTGGACCAGGATGCCGCCGCCCCTGCGGTGGAAGAGGGCCTCCCCGTAAAGTCCCAGGGACGCTTGGCCTTTGTCATTGACGACGCGGGAAATAACCTAGATGAACTTGAGCCTTTTTTGCGGTTTCCCGGCCCCCTAACCATCGCGGTCTTGCCGGGGCTTCCCTGCTCCGGGGAAACCGCCCGGCGGGTCCAGGCCGCAGGAAAAGAACTCTTTCTCCATCAGCCCATGGAAGCCCTGGGCGGGCAGTATCCGGGGCCTGGAGCCATTTACACGGGGATGAGCGCGGAAACCATCCGGACGATGGTAGAAGCGAATCTTGCGGAACTCGGCGCGGTAGTGGGGATGAATAACCACCAGGGTTCCAAGACGACCCAGGATCATAAAGCTATGGAAATCATCCTCTCCCTCTGCCGGGATCGAGGGCTCTATTTCCTTGATTCCCGCACCATCGCCGGTACGGTCGCGCCGGAAGTGGCCCGGCGCCTGGGGATTCCCATAGGGGAACGGGACGTATTCATTGACAATACCCCGGAGAAGGCCGCCATGCGCCAATGGATAGAGACTGCCCAGGGTAAGGCCAGGCGAAGCGGTTCAGCCATCCTCATCGGGCATGCCTGGTCCCCGGCGCTGGCGGAGTTGCTGCAGGAGATCTACCCCTCCCTTATCGAACAGGGCTATTCCCTGACCACTGTCTCAGGGCTCATCGCCTTGCCCAGGCCCTAAGCCTTAGGGTATGCTGGAGGGTCATGAAAATCCTTGGTATTGAATCGTCCTGTGATGAATGCGCCGCAGCGGTGGTGGAAGACGGACGCTGGATCCGTTCCAATGTGGTGGCCACCCAGATTCCCCTGCACGCCCGGTACAAGGGGGTGGTTCCGGAGATTGCAAGTCGCACCCATACGGAGTGGATTTACGCAGTGGTGCAGGAGGCCCTGGGTAAAGCCGGTGTGGCCCCTTCGGACCTGGATGGTGTGGGCGTAACCGCCCGACCCGGGCTTTTGGGGTCTCTGTTGGTGGGTCTTTCTTTTGCCAAGGCCTTTGCCTGGGCCCAAGGGCTTCCCTTTATCGCGGTGGACCACCTTTTGGCCCACCTCTACGCCGCTCAGTTGTCTGAATCTGCGGACGACCTAAGCGCACCCCCGGGCTACCCTTTTCTGGGCCTTTTGGTTTCCGGGGGGCACAGCCTTATCTGCCGAGTAGACGCCTTTGACGTGATTAAGGTTTTGGGAAGCACCCTGGACGACGCCGTTGGAGAGGCCTTTGATAAGGTGGCCGCTTACTACGACTTGGGATATCCCGGCGGGGTAGCCATAGACACCCTCGCGCGGACCGGGGACCCTTCGGCCTTTGCCTTCCCCTTGCCCAAGCTGAAGGGCGAGCATCCGTATGATCTTTCCTATTCAGGGCTTAAGAGCGCGGTTATCAATCAACTGGGACAGTTTCAGAAGAATCCGGCCCTTCCGGTACGGAACGAGGACATTGCCGCGTCTTTTCAGAAAACCGCAGTGGATATGCTTCTTCGCAGCCTATTTCGGGCCGCTGCGGACACGGGTCTTCGCACCATAGTGGCCGGTGGCGGGGTGGCGGCCAACTCCTATCTTCGCAAGCGGCTTGAGGAACGCCGGGACCTCCAGGCCATCTTTCCCCCACCGTCTCTCTGCGGCGACAACGGCGCCATGATCGCCGGCCTCAGCTATCCCTACCTCATCCGGGGAGACCGTTCCCCCCTCACCACCCAAGCCACTTGCCGCCACCTGCCCTAATTGACTAAACCAAATGAAATAGGCACACTCTATGAAAAAAAGGCGTTTTGTATGGAGGTTATATGCCGTATGGTCGTAGTTATATAAGTATCGTTATGTTTCTATTGGTTTCTTTTTTGGTATACGGGGCGCCGAAAAAGGAAATTCCCCCAGAATCCCGGGACGCGGAAAGAGCGCAACAGCTTTTTACCGATTCTGTGGGCCGACGGGTGGCCTTGCCCAAAACCATCACCCGGATCGTTCCCTCAGGCGCCCTGGCCCAAATGTTCCTCTTGGCCATTGCTCCGGACAAGGTGTGCGCCATCTCTTCTCCCTATGACCGTGCGCAGGCGGCGTTTATTCCCTCCGCTTTTACGGAATTGCCGGTAGTAGGGCAGTTTTACGGAGCGGCCAACCTTAATCCCGAAGAGATCGCCCGGATCGGGCCGGATGTAGTCATTGACATCGGGGAACCTAAGGACGCCATTGCCCAAGATATGGACGCCATTACCGCTTCCATCGGCATTCCGACGATTCATATCACCGCCACCTTGCAGAGTACCCCAGGGGCCTTCCGTACCCTGGGAACGCTGCTGGACCGGGAAACGCAGGGGGAGGCCCTGGCCCGATTCTGCGAAAAGACCTTAGCTGCGGCGGAAGCAATAGCGCGGCAGGCGGGAAATACCAAGAAATCCGTGCTTTACTGCCTGGGAAGCTCAGGACTTAACGTACTCGCCCAGGGGACCTTTCATACGGAAGTTCTGGATTGGATGGCGGATAATCGGGCGACGGTGGACAATCCTTCGTCCCGGGGAAGCGGGAACGAGACGAACCTGGAGCAGATTCTCCTTTGGGACCCGGAGGTGATCCTCTTTGGTCCGGGCAGTATCTACGCCTCCGCAGCCCAGGACCCGACTTGGCGGGAACTAAAAGCCATTCAGCAAGGCACGTATTATGAGGTCCCCTGGGGCCCCTATAACTGGATGGGAAGCCCTCCCGCGATCAATCGCTACCTGGGTATGTTGTGGCTGGGGGCGATCCTCTACCCGGAATATGCCGCGTACGATCTATACGAGGAAACCGCAGAATACTACCGGTTGTTCTACGGTTACGAACTTTCCCCAGAGCGTTTTAAAGCCCTCACCCGCACAGCGCTCCCGGGCCCGCGTTAATGCCGGAGCGCGCCCCCCGCCTCGGCGCTTGGAGGGTTCCCGGGATCCTGGGACTCCTAGGGATTCTCTTGGCCACGGCGCTGCTCATCTCCTTTTCCCTGGGGCGCTATCCCATTCCCCTTAGGGCCCTTATCGCCCGGCTCGGTGGAGTGCCTTTTGCTTCGCCTCGGATGGAAGCGGTCTTCTTCTCCGTGCGAGCTCCCCGGATCATCCTCTCCTGCCTGGTGGGAACCTCCCTGGCCGCAGCGGGGGTGAGCTACCAGGGGGTGTTTCAAAATCCCCTGGCTGCCCCGGATATTCTGGGGGCTTCCAGCGGCGCAGCCACCGGGGCAAGCCTGGCGATCCTGCTCAGACTGCCGGGCTATTGCGTCCCCCTCTTTGCCTTCTGCGGGAGCCTTAGCACCATAGCCTTGGTGCTGATCATCGGAAACCGGACCCAGGGGAAAAGGACGGTGGGCCTCATTCTGGCGGGCCTCATGGTGTCTTCCCTGCATAGTGCGGCCAATGCCTTTATCAAGCTGGTGGCGGACCCGAACAAGGTACTGCCGGAGATCGTGTACTGGCTCATGGGCTCCCTGGCCAAGACCAAGCCCCAGGACCTGGGCCTGGTACTTATCCCCATGACCCTGGGTCTCATCCCCCTCTTCATCTTCCGGTGGCGGATTAACCTGCTTACTTTGAGCGAAGAGGAAGCCCAGTCTATGGGTGTACCGGTCCGGACCCTGCGGACGGTGGTTATCCTCTGTTCGACCCTGGTTACAGCCTCAGCGGTCTCGGTGAGCGGCATCATTGGCTGGGCCGGGCTGGTGATTCCCCACGTCGCCCGGCGGCTGGTGGGAAATAACTACCAGGCCCTTATGCCTGTGTCCATGCTTTTCGGGGCCCTATTCCTCCTCACCATGGATAATGTTTCCCGAAACCTTTTTGCCACAGAGATTCCCTTGGGGCTGCTTACCTCCCTGGTGGGGGGGCCCTTCTTTCTCTGGCTCATCACCCGTAAAAGAGCACCCTGGTGAGTGCAGGCCCCCTGCTGGAGGCGAGGGGGCTCGGTTTTGCCTATGGTGAGCGGGTCGTTCTCTCGGATATTGCTGTTTCTCTGCATAGGGAAGAACTTTTAGGGATCCTGGGCCCCAATGGGGCGGGGAAGAGTACCCTGTTTCGCTGCATTCTCGGTCTTGAAAGGGGGTATACCGGGGTGGCGCTGCTGGAAGGGGAGGACCTTAGACAGAAGAGCCCCCCGGTCATCGCCCGGACCATCGCCTATGTGCCCCAAAGGCACCATCCGTCTTTTAACTATTCCGTCATGGATATGGTACTCATGGGCACCGCCGCCCAGGGGCCGATCTGGGCTGGCCCCCAGGTCCAGCAGCGGCGCCATGCCTGCTCCGCCCTGGAACGCCTCGGGATTGCGGGTCTACGGGATAGGGACTTTATTCGTTTGAGCGGCGGGGAGCAGCAGTTGGTACTGATTGCCCGGGCCTTGGCTCAACAGGCCCGGATACTGGTCCTAGATGAACCCACGGCCAACCTGGATTACGGCAACCAGATCCGGGTTCTTCGGGAGATCAAGGCCCTGAGCCGTCAAGGGTACGGGATTATGCTCAGTACCCACAATCCGGACCAGGCTCTGCTGTTTACCCACCGGATAGCGGCTCTGCACCAGGGGCGCATAGTGGCACAAGGCCCGCCGGCGCAAGTCCTCACTGCGGAACTTATCCACACCCTCTACCAGGTGGAGGTGGAGCTGTGCCGGGACAAAACCTTCGGCCTCCACGTCACTCCCAAAGGGGTTTAAAGCTCGCCATCTACCGTAGAGGCATTTTTGGGGGCCGCGGGGCTGAAAAATACGAGGGCAGGTGGTTCAAGGCGATGCCGAGACAGGTGGCTACACCCCGTTCCAGGCCGGGAATGCGTTTGTGGATAGGGGTGTTGACGACCCGGACCTTGCCGTTAGGGAATTGTAGCGCCAGGGCTGTGGATCCCCCGCCGTCC
>JAITJK010000227.1 GCA_031278935.1 Spirochaetaceae bacterium
AGGAATGGGAATGTTACTGCGGTAAGTTCAAATCCATCCGTTATAAAGGGGTCATCTGCGACCGCTGTGGGGTAGAGGTAACCCACTTTAAAGTGCGCCGGGAACGGATGGGGCATATAGAACTGGCGGCGCCGGTGTCTCATATCTGGTATTACCGTTCCATTCCCAGTCGTATGGGCCTACTCCTGGATATTCCCATGGCGGCCTTACGGTCCGTGCTCTACTATGAAAAGTATGTGGTCATTGAGCCGGGTGACACAGACCTCAAAAAGATGCAACTCCTCACGGAAGATGAGTATTACGACGCCCAGGAACGGTATGGCGGTGGTTTCAGCGCCGGTATGGGTGCGGAAGCGGTGCGGATTCTCTTGGAAAACCTTAACCTGGACCAAATGGCCCTGTAACTCGGGGCCATGTTGATCGAACCGGGCCCGAAAAGTGAAAAACGACTCTTGAAGCGCATCGAAATCGTGGAAAATTTCCGCAATTCCAATAACAAGCCCGAATGGATGATCCTGGATGTAGTCCCGGTCATCCCTCCGGAGCTGCGTCCTATGGTACAACTGGACGGGGGTCGGTTCGCCACCTCAGACCTAAACGACCTGTACCGAAGGGTGATCAACCGGAATAACCGCCTAAAGCGCCTTCAGGCGCTGAATGCCCCAGATATCATCATCCGCAATGAAAAGCGGATGCTCCAAGAGGCCGTGGATGCCCTCTTTGACAATTCCAAGAAAAAACGGGTGGTCAAAGGGGCCTCCAACCGGCCTCTCAAGTCCATTTCCGATATGCTTAAGGGTAAGCAGGGCCGGTTCCGGCAGAACCTCTTGGGCAAACGGGTGGACTATTCCGGCCGGAGTGTGATCACCGTGGGGCCGGACCTGAAAATGTGGCAGTGCGGTCTCCCTACCAAGATGGCCCTGGAGCTATTTAAGCCTTTCATCATGAAAAAGCTCGTGGATAAGGACGTGGTTTACAATATTAAAAAGGCCAAAATCCTGGTGGAACAGGAGACCCCCGAAGTCTTTGCCATTCTGGACGAAGTGGTGAAGGAGCATCCTATCCTTTTAAACCGGGCGCCTACTTTGCACCGACTGGGAATCCAGGCCTTTGAGCCGGTTCTCGTAGAAGGTAAAGCCATTAAGCTTAACCCTTTGGTGTGCCACGCCTTTAACGCGGACTTTGACGGGGATCAGATGGCGGTGCATGTGCCCCTCACTCAGGCGGCGCAGATGGAGTGCTGGACCCTAATGCTCTCCGCCCGGAACCTCCTCAATCCCGCCAACGGCAAGTCCATTGTGTTTCCCTCTCAGGACATGGTGTTGGGGATCAACTTCCTTACCCGGATAAAGCCCAAGGCCAAGGGTGAGGGCCGGTATTATGGCACGGTGGAAGAGATTTTCATGGCCGTGGACGCGCATGCATTGGAATGGGAGGCTTGTATCCGGGTACGGCCTCCGAAACTACCAGTTTGGGAAAAAACCGGCAAGGTGTTTTCCCTACCGGATGATGGGCTCATCGAAACTACCCCGGGGCGACTTGTTTTCAACGAGGAGCTGCCTAAGGAAATTCCCTTCATCAACTATGAGTTGAAAGATAAAGAGCTCCGAGGGCTTATCGAACAGGTCTTCGCAGATAAAGGTTCCTGGACCACGGTGAAGATGCTGGACGCCATCAAAAATACCGGCTATAAGTACGCCACGGTCTTTGGGGCGACTATTGGGGTGGACGATATTGTAATCCCCAAAGAAAAAGCCGAGATGATCGAGCGGGCAAACCGGGAAGTGGATTCCATACAGAAGCAGCAGCGCCTGGGATTCATAACCCCGGATGAACGGTACAATCGGGTGGTGGAGGTCTGGAACAAGACCAACGACGAACTTACGGATATTATGATGAAGACCCTGGAAGCAGACCGAGACGGATTTAACTCCATCTACATGATGGCCAACTCTGGAGCCCGGGGAAGTCGTAACCAAATCCGTCAGCTCGCGGGAATGCGGGGCCTCATGGCCAAGCCCTCTGGGGACATTATCGAACTGCCCATCCGATCCAACTTTAAAGAGGGCCTTTCGGTGATCGAGTTCTTTATCTCTACCAACGGCGCCCGTAAGGGTTTAGCCGATACGGCCCTCAAAACCGCAGAAGCGGGCTACCTTACCCGGCGGCTCGTGGATATCGCCCAGGACGTGGTGGTCAATGAAGACGACTGCGGTACCATCAACGGGATTTCCTATTCGGCCATTAAAAACGGCGAGGAAATTGTGGAATCCCTGCATGACCGTATTGTAGGCCGTTATACCTTGGAACGGGTCAAGCATCCCATTACCGGGGAGCTTGTGGTGGATGTTAACGAGGAGATCACCGAAGAAATCGCCCGGGCTATTGAAGAGGCAGGCATTGAGTCGGTGCGGATCCGTACGGTTTTAACCTGTGAAGCCAAACACGGGGTGTGCCGCCGCTGCTATGGTCGGAACCTGGCCACCAACCGTACCGTAGACATAGGTGAGGCCGTGGGGACCATTGCCGCCCAGTCTATCGGCCAGCCGGGAACCCAGCTTACCATGCGGACTTTCCATATCGGCGGCGCCGTTACCAAGGCCAGTGAAGAAAGCCAGATTTCTCTGAAATACCCGGTATATATCCGGGATGTGAGCGGGGTACACGTGGAGCTTGCCAACGGCCGTTGGCTTTTTACCCGCAAAGGCTATGCCACGGTGAACCGGATTATGAAGGACTACCAACTGGAAGCGCAGGATGACCTGCTGGTGGAAAACGGCCGGCGTATCATCCGGGGAGAACCTATCATTCGCCGGGAAGGCCAAGAGATACGCTCCCCTGAAATCGCCTACGCCATGATCTTGGAGGATCATCTCTACTTGATTGGGCAGGATCAGAAAATCGAGATTCGAAATGGGTCCGAACTGGTGGTCAAAAAAGGGGACGTAGTGGCGGCGGACAAGACCATTGCCACCTTTGACCCCTTCTCTGACCCGATCATTGCAGAAGCATCGGGGTTCATCAAATACGAAGACATTATTCCCGGTACGACCCTAAAAGAAGAAATCGACGAGGAAACGGGCAACACAGAGAAACGGATCACCGAATTCCAACTGGAAAGCAAGCAGCCCCGGATATTCATCATTGACGAGGACGGCGCGGAACTGGCCTCTTATTTCCTCCCCGGGGGGGCCTATATCCAGGTCGACGAGGGAGAACGGATCAACGCAGGCAGCACCCTGGCCAAGACCCTCAAGGAATCGGCCAAGGCCATGGATATTACCAGCGGCCTTCCCCGGGTGAACGAGCTTTTTGAAGCCCGCAAGCCCAAGAGCCCCGCGGTCTTGGCGCAAGTGTCCGGCAGGGTTTCTTTCAAGAGTATCATCAAGGGGAAGCGGGTAATTATCATAGAAGACGCCTTTGGGAAAGAATACAAGCACCTTATCCCCATGACTAAGCGGCTGTTGATCCGGGATGGGGATACGGTGGAAGCTGGAGAAAGCCTATGCGTAGGGGCGATTAACCCCCATGATATTCTCTTTATTATGGGTGAAAGCCGTTTGCAGCGCTATCTGATGGACGAAATCCAGCAGATGTACCGGGTGCAGGGGGTAACCATCAACGATAAGCACATTGGGATTATCGTCCGGCAAATGATGCGGAAGGTGGAAATCGTATCCGTCGGGGACACCAAGTTCATTTTCGGCCAACTGGTAGACAAGTACCGGTTCCACGAGGAGAACAACCGGGTTATTGAAGAAGGGGGTCAGCCCGCAGTGGCCAGGCCTATGTTCCAGGGTACCACCAAGGCAAGCCTTAATATCGACTCCTTCTTATCTGCGGCGAGTTTCCAGGAAACCACCCGGGTGCTTACCAATGCGGCCATCGCGGGGTCTACGGATTACCTGCGGGGCCTTAAAGAAAATATCATCATCGGCCATCCCATTCCGGCGGGTACAGGGGTGAAGCGCTATCGGGCGGTGAAGCTCTTTGACGAGGATAACAAAGATCTGGACGTGGAAATGCAGGAGATCCTGGAGCGGGTAAAACTGGAAAAAGTCGCGGAAAACGCCAGGGAAGAAGAACTTATCGCCGAAGAAACCGACGAGTAGACTGGCGGTTGTGCAGGGGGGATAAGATTTTGGCGTTTCCACCGCTTAACCCGGCACAAGCGTCTTTTTCTGGTCCAAAACAGGCATCTGCCGAGGGTTCAGGCTTAAATAACGTGAGTTCGACAGGAATAAAAATTCCACGAACACCTACGGTGGGCCTATTGGGGTGTTGCGTGGTTAGATAGGGATGCACGTTCCTCCGTTCCTAGCTTGAGGAGGGTCCTTATATACGGGGAACTCAGACCCTCCCGACAAATTAAACCCTGATCTTCCCTCACGGGACGAGATAAGGGTAAAATCCAGGGCGGTACGAGAAAAACTACGGGAGCTTACCAAGGATTCCACGCTCACTCTTGAAACATTTCTGAAAATAAAGAACGCCAACTGGGTACTGGAAATGACCATCGAAGAATGTGTCCGGCTTCGCATAACTCGACAGCAAAGCTGTGGTGGACGCTTTACGCTTATAGATACACAAAATTGGTATACCACTTTTAATTCCTCCACACCTCATCCCTTCGGGGGGTACCTATTCTCCCCATAAGGACAGGAGCGTAAGTGTCTGCTTGGTTTCTTGCTTGGTATATCTTATACTCAAGGTGATGAAAGACTTAGGTTCTTCTCCGGTTCATCCCGTCATACCCCTAGCGGGTGGGGTTTTTGTATTCCTGGGATGTATGGCGCTTTTTTCCGGCTGTTATACGGTACAGCAAGGGGTTATCC
>JAITJK010000228.1 GCA_031278935.1 Spirochaetaceae bacterium
TTTATAGAAGAAAGAAGGAATATTATGAACGAACATAAAGGAACCTGCTATGGCGGAACGTGAAGGCGCATCGCTCATTCTCGCCTCAAGTCCCCATATTGTTTCTCCGGTGGAGACGAAACAGCTCATGGCCCGGGTGCTTATCGCCCTAGGCCCGGTTTCGATCTTCGGGGTGTGTATTTTCGGTATCCCGGCCCTCCTGACCATCCTGGTGGCCGTCGCTGCGGCGATCCTCGCGGAAGCGGGTTTTCGCCGGCTCCTGGGCAAGGATATTCGCGTTCAAGACTGCTCTGCGGCGGTTACAGGCCTGCTTGTGGCGCTGATCCTACCGCCGGGGACCCCCCTTTGGATGACCGCTTTGGGTTCGGTCTTTGCGGTGGTGGTAGCTAAGGAATTCTTTGGGGGCCTGGGGGCCAACGTGTTTAATCCCGCCCTGATTGGTCGAGCCTTTCTCCTCATGAGCTTCCCCGCAGCCATCACCACCTGGCGCCGTCCCGGTGGCTTCGGCTTCAATACCGACGCGGTAAGCGCCCCGACACCCCTGAACGTCTTGAAGCAGGAGGGGGGCATCGGGGATATTGCCTTATCCATGGGTCTGGACCCTTCCGGTGGGTACGCATCGGTCATAGGGAATCTCTTCTTAGGCAACCATGGGGGCTGTATCGGGGAGACCTCAATCCTGTGCATCCTCGCCGGGGCAGGGTACCTCTTGATTACGAAGACCATCGACTATCGCGCCCCCGCAGCCATGATCGCCGCCACGGTACTCGGCTCAGGGGTCCTGGGTATGGATCCCCTCTTCGCCCTGATGAGCGGTGGAGTCTTGTTCGGCGCGGTTTTCATGGCTACGGATTATGTTACCGCTCCCATCACCCCGGCGGGTAAAGTGATCTTCGGCTTCGGTGCGGGGCTCATCACCGTACTTATCCGCAAATGGGGCAACTACCCTGAGGGGGTTACCTACGGACTCTTGATTATGAACGGGGTTACGCCCTATCTTAACCGCTTATTACCACGGAAATACGGTTTTGTACCCAAACCGAAGGGGGGGAAATGAAAGGGATGGTGAAACTCGGTCTGACGCTCGCGCTCTACGCCACGGCAGCCTGTGTGGGCCTTGCCCTGGTGTACTCCGCTACCAGCGAAACCATTGCCCAAAGGCAGCAGGCGGACCTCCAATCAGCCCTGCGGGAATTGTTTCCCCAGGGGGATGAGTTTACGGATATGACCGGGACCCTCAAGAGCCCGGATCCGGGGGTCTCTTTTGAAACCCAATACGCCATCCGAGGAGGCGCGACCCTCTTAGGCGTGGCGATTCAGGCCTCCACTCCCAGTTACGGGGGAAATATCACGGTCTTGGTGGGGGTGGGGGTGGGCGGCGCCATAAGTCGGGTGAAGATCCTCTCCCACCAGGATACCCCGGGCCTGGGGGCTAACGCGGCCTCTCCCACCTACTACGTGGACAAGGCGGCGAAACTCACGTTCTCAGGCCAGTTCGGGGGCAAGGCGGTGTCGGATCCCTTTGTGGTCAAAGAAGACGTGGCCGCCATTACGGCCTCCACCATCACAAGCCGGGCGGTTGCCACTGCGGTAAAGGCCGTTGCGGACGCGGGGGCGGCCTGGTTCGCGTCTCAAAAGGAAGGACTATGAAAAGGCTTACGCTGATTTTTACCAACGGCTTGGTGCGGGAGAATCCTCTGCTCATGCTCATGATTGGCCTTTGTTCCGCCTTGGCGGTAACCACTGCGGTGGCCAACGGGGTGGGGATGGGTCTTTCCATGACCTTTGTCCTCTTAATGTCGGAACTGGTGATAAGCCTTTTCAAGAAACTCATCCCCGAATCCATCCGGATTCCCGTGTTTATCATCGTGATCGCCGCCTTTACCACGGTGATCGACTACATGCTCAAGGCCTATTTCCCGGATCTCTCCCGGGCTATGGGGGTATTCATCCCCCTCATCGTGGTGAACTGCATCATTATGGGCCGGGTGGAGTCCTTTGCCTCCAAACAGTCCCTCATCAAGGTGATACCCGACGCCCTGGGTATGGGCTTGGGCTACACCTGGGTCTTAACGGGCATATCTGCGGTCCGGGAAATCCTGGGAAGCGGCGCCCTGTTGGGCTTCCCGGTCCTCCCCGAGGGGCTTGATCCGATTCTGTTCTTCGTGATGCCTCCGGGTGGCTTTTTCGTGTTCGCCCTTTTTATCAGCCTGAACCTGTTCATCAAGGGCCGGCTCAAAACCCCGGTCGAAGCGCCAAAGGAGGAACCCGTATGACCCTTTTTAAGATATTCATTTCCGCTTTCTTGATTAACAACGTGATTCTCATGCGCTTTCTTGCGCTGTGCCCCTTTATCGGGATGAGTACTGATGAGGATAAGTCTATCGGCATGGGCCTTGCGGTTACGTTTGTTACGGTCCTGGCCACGGGGGTTACCTGGCCGATCTACCGGTTCATCCTAGAGCCTTTGGGGCTGGTCTTCCTGCAACTTTTGGTATTCATCCTGGTGATTGCCTCGCTGGTTCAATTGGTGGAGTTCTACCTGAAGAAGGCAGCCCCGGCCCTATACGGTTCCATGGGGATTTACCTGGCCCTGATCACCACCAACTGCGCCATCCTCGCGGTTACCCTGGACGTCATTGCCCAGGGCTACGGCTTTGCCGAGTCCTTGGTGTATGCCCTGGGGGTGGCTATGGGCTTTCTTTTGTCCTTGCTGCTTCTTGCGGGAATCCGAAGGCGCATACGCTCAAGCCCTATCCCTGAGTTTCTGAAAGGGGCCCCCATACTGTTTGTGGCGGCGTGCCTCCTTTCCATGGCCTTTACCGGTTTTTCCGGGCTGGTTAAATAGGAGGTTTTCCATGCTTATCGTTATTACCGCCCTCTTCGCCTTGAGCCTGGCCTTTATCTTGGGAGCAGCCTTGGGTTTTTTCCGGGAATTCTTCGCCGTTCCCGAAGACCCCCTGAAGGGGCAGGTCCGGGAAGCCCTGCCCGGAGCGAATTGCGGGGCCTGCGGGTTTCCCGGATGCGATGGCTATGCCGGGGCCCTGGCCCAGGGAACCGCGCCGATAAACCGCTGTTCCGTGGGCGGCAGGGCCGTCGCGGAGCGCCTTGCTACCCTCTTGGGAGGAGACGCCTCGGTAAGCCCCATGGTGGCGGTCTTGGCTTGTCAGGGATCCCGGGAACACGCGCCACTCAAGGGCGACTACTGGGGTATTCCCACCTGCCGAGGGGCCAAACTCTCTACGGGAGGCACCAAGCGCTGTTCCTGGGCTTGTCTTGGATACGGGGACTGCCTCAAGGTATGCCAATTCGGGGCTCTTCGCATGGGAGTAGACGGATTACCCCAGGTGGATCCTGCGGCTTGTACGGGGTGCAAGCAGTGCGTGGCCGAATGTCCTCAGCAGCTCTTGCAGGATATTCCTAAGGAGCGCCCTGGGGCGATTGCCTTGTGTTCCAACCGGAACCCCATCAAGGCTATGGTGAAGAAGACCTGTACCACCGGGTGTATCAAGTGCGGACTCTGCGTGAAAAATTGCCCGGAACAGTGCATTATCCTGGATCGAGGGATCCCTCTGGTGGATTACGCCAAATGTACCGCTTGCGGGACCTGTGCGGCGAAATGCCCCACCAAGGTATTAACGGTCCTTCCCCATAGTGCGTAAGCCGGGGCAATAGGTTGTACCGTGAGGGTGATGAAAAGGAGAGAACGGGATGGAACAAGATATGTTCTTTCATGCCCAGAACGCCTTGGCGGATAGGGCGGGACTGGTGCTGTTTACGGCGGTACGGGACACGGCGGCGATACGTTCCTTTACGGCGCTCCTTCAGGAAACAAGCGCCTCGAACCCGGATCCCCTGAGCCTGGTCTCGCTCTGGGGGGCCTTCATGGCTTCTCTGGTGGAAACCGAGGGGTCCATTCCTGATGCGGCGGGCCGAGGGGATTGGTATCACACCCTAGCCTGGCTGACCCTCTGGGATGACAACCCCTTTACCCGCGCTGCGGAGGCCCATTCTGGGGAACTGGACTTCGTCCGTTTCCCTGCGGTTCTGGCCTTGGCCAAGGGGGATCTTTCCCGGCTGGGGCGGCTTGCGGCCTTTGACCTGAGCGGCTTGGCCTTTTATCTGGGGATGCTGCTCCGGGACCTCGAACCGGCGCTGGATATACCGGCTCAGGCCATAGAAGCGGAAGGCCGACTCTTAGGGTCCGCAGCGGGAACGTATACTGCCATCCCCTTGCTGGACCGTCTCTTTCCTTTCGAGACCGATTGGGCTCTGGGGATAGGGGCTTTTGCGACGTATATTCACCAAAACGGTGCGGGCGCCCTGGGGCTATACCGGTCTTTCCGCTGGGTTGGTCCGGGCCATGCCTTGAAACCGGTACTAAACCCCGATGAGGTGCGCCTATCCTCCCTTACGGGTTACCAGGAGCAGCGTTCCCTGATCATCGCCAACACCCTCCGCTTTCTCCAGGGGAAACCGGCCCATAACCTGCTGCTCTACGGGGACCGGGGCACGGGCAAGTCCGCCACGGTGAAGGCGGTGTGCAACCACTATGCCCACCAAGGCCTCAGGCTCCTAGAGGTTTCCAAGGAGAAGCTGGTGCAGCTCCCGGCGATTCTGGAAACCCTCGGTGGCCGGGGTATGCGGTTCATCATTTTCATCGATGATCTTTCTTTTGAGAAGACCGATGATGCCTTCACGACCTTGAAGATGCTGCTGGAGGGGGGCATGGAGGTGCGCCCTTCCCAAGTGGTAATTTACGCTACCAGTAACCGCCGGCATTTGGTGAAAGAATTGACTGCGGATCGGCCTACCACGGCTATGGCGGCCAATGCCCTGGCCACTGGGGATATGCGGGCCTTCGACACCATGCAGGAGCAGTTTTCCTTGGCGGATCGCTTTGGTCTTACGGTGGTGTTCAGCGCTCCGGGACAAGAGGAATACCTGGCCATTGCCGAAGCGCTAGCCCGAGAGCGAGGCCTTCTCACGGGTCCTGCGGAGGGGGAGACCTGGCGCACTTTCCGGGCCGATGCCCTGCGCTGGGAACGTTGGTTCAACGGCCGCTCGCCCCGGACGGCGGTACAATACGTAGACTGGATCGCCGGCGGCGCCGACTTCCCCTGGCCACCTGTCGTGGAGGCCCCCTGACGCGCTTCTTATATCGCAAGCTCTGGGACCAGGAAAGTCGACTAGGTAAGATGAGTTCAATAGGAGGGGGTTTCGCCCCCTGGTGCAAAACCTCAGGGTTTTGAATAACTTTAGGTGAAAGGAGTACCCTATGCCATCATGGTTAGAAGACGCGGTTTTTTATGAAATCTATCCCCAGTCCTTTTACGACGCCAACGGAGACGGAATCGGCGACCTAGAAGGGATCATCCAAAAACTCGACTATATCCGCGGCGTGGGTTTTAACGCCCTGTGGATCAACCCCTGCTTCGATTCCCCTTTTAAAGATGCAGGATACGACGTGCGGGATTATAAAAAGGTCGCCCCCCGTTACGGGACCAACCAGGACCTTTGCCGGCTTTTTGAAGTGGCCCATAAGAAGGGTATCCGGGTCCTCTTGGATCTGGTTCCCGGCCATACGTCGGAAGAACATTGCTGGTTTAGGGAAAGCAAGAAAGCCCAGCCCACAGCCTACGCAAACCGGTACATCTGGACCGACAGCTGGTTCTACGGGGGCCGGGACAGCATCCGTTTTGTGGCCGGGGAAGCGGAACGGAACGGGGTGTATGGAATAAACTTCTTCAAATGCCAGCCCGCCTTGAACTACGGTTTTTTAACGGTCCGGGAACCTTGGCAGCTTCCGACAGATCATCCGGACTGCATCGCCACCCGGGAGGCCCTGAAAGACATTATGCGCTTCTGGCTTTCCCAGGGCTGCGACGGGTTTCGGGTGGATATGGCCGATTCTCTGGTGAAAAACGACGATGAAAACAAAGGGGGTACCCAGGAAATTTGGCGGAACATCCGGGCTATGCTGGACGCGGAATTCCCCGAAGCCGCCCTGGTGTCTGAATGGAGCCATCCCCCTCGGGCCCTGAGCGCGGGCTTTCACATGGATTTCCTTCTGGACCATGAAGGGAGTGGCTACAAAAGCCTGCTTCGGGATTACCGGATGAATCGAGAAAACCGGCCTTCTGGAGAGGATAATAGCTTCTTCAAAAAAGACGGCCACGGGGACATACGGCGCTTTTTGGATCAGTACCTTCCCTGGTACGAAGAAACCAAACACCGGGGCTTTATCAGCCTGATCACCGGGAACCATGACACCCCTCGGCTCAGGGCGAACCTTTCCCCCCAGGAGATGGCCTTGGCCTATGCGGTGTTTTTCACCTTGCCCGGGGTGCCGTTTTTGTATTACGGCGACGAGATCGGGATGCGCTACCTTTCCCTGCCTTCCAAGGAAGGGGGCTATACCCGGACCGGGAGCCGGACCCCCATGCAATGGAACCAGGGTAAAAACAAGGGCTTTTCCACTGCGGAACCGGATCGGCTTTACCTACCCGTAGACGAAAGCCCCGACGCGCCCACCGTGGAGGATCAGGAAAAAGACGGCTCTTCTTTGCTCAACTCCCTGAAAGCCCTGCTGGCTTTGCGCCATAAGGAAAAGGATTTACAGGCTACGCCGAATCTAAGGATCCTCTACGGGGAAAGGGGCGCCTTTCCTTTTGTCTATCGCCGGGGCTCCCTGGTTCTGGGGGTGAATCCCAGTCCCAGGGCCGCCAGTGTGGAACTAGGCCTTGAGGGTACGGCCCTTTACACGCTGGGCAGCTGCTGCCTGGAAAAGGGTCATTGCCGGATGGAGGAACAGAGTTTCGGGGTATGGAGGGTATGATGTAAGCGCCGGCCTTTTTGGTTTTGATCCCCAAAGGCCGGCGCTTAAATTGTATGCGTTAAAACTATTTTTATATGCTCTAACCGAATTACCGATAGTATTACTGTTTATATTTCTTAATGCCCTTCACTTCTATCTCAATGCTTCTAAAGTCCTTATCGACTTCTCCGTTGATTTCGACTAGATCATTTTGATCAACCGAAAGACCGGCCCATAATCTATCGTCGATTTCAATAGTTATGGTTCCTGAATCATCGGAGAATAAATATCTTTCATCCCCCAAAAACCGCTCAATTTTTCCCCGCAATACTACCGGAGTATTATCGCGAAGATTTTTAGCTTCCACCACCGTTACGGCCTCAAGTCCAGGCCCTGTATACCCTTGGGCATGAAGGCTTAAACCACCCGCTATTACAAGAAGTACCAAACAGAACAACGATTTTCCTTGCATATCTATCTCCAGAAATCTTGATAGCATAATAATAGCCATAATCACAGGTTTTGTCAAGGCTCTACTCTTTTTTACTATTCTGTCAATACGGGACGGACATTGGGGCCCGGTAATGGAACCTCACGGCTATACTACTAAAATACTTCGGGATACAGTCCCTTTGCCAGTTTTTCAACGCTGTAGGCTATACGGTTACCAGGTAAAA